>PHGD01000153.1 GCA_011090425.1 Nitrospira sp. LK70
AGCAGGCAATTGGGACCACTGATGGTCGGTCGCCAAAAACCCGACGCACACAGTTGGCCCAGGAGCGACGATCGTCGAGCGACGCGACCCACAGGTCGAGTCAATATAGCTACAACAGTGTCCAAGAAATCGGGAGCGGTACAGAAGCAACAACCTCTTCCTGATTACGAGATCAAGGCCAGACTTCGGAAAGCTTTTGGAAATAAGATCTGCCTGCATCCGCAACGATCCGTCTTATGCTGTTCCGAACAGATTGTGCAAGCCCACAGCGTTTCTGCTTCGGCGAATTTGGATGCCATTGCCGAAGATGGTCATGTAATGCATTTCTATTTTTCTTCCAAGGCTACAATGGCGCAAATGGGCAGAGTAACGGTTCAGGAAATCGGAGTTAACAAGGCGTCTACTTTTTCTGGATTTTGCAGTTTTCACGATTCTCAAACATTTGCACCTATTGACCAGCCTATCGATCGACTCAATAATTCGCACTGCTTTCTTCTTGCTTATCGAGCTTTATGCCTGGGACTGTACACAAAGACAGCCAGTTTTGATGTTAATACCGGCCTAGCCAAGGATATAGATAGAGGCAAGGATGAGCAGAGTCAGTTTGTGATTCAAAGAGAACTCTGTTTTCGGGAGGGCGGTCTTGTAGCGGCGTTAAGGGATCTACATCGTCTTAAGGCACAGTTTGACGAATATCTCTTGAATAAAGATTTCGACGCAATCTCTACATATGTGATCGAGCTAGATCACACTCCGCAGATCATGTGTAGTGTTGGATTCGGGGCGGAAGTGGATTTCAATGGAAACAGACTGCAGTCGCTTGGAAATCCAAAAGCGCCTCTCGATATCTGCACATGTTCTATTATCGCCACAAAATACGGTGGTGCGGTGGTGTTTGCTTGGCTGGCAGAGCAAAATGGCGCGAGCTCTCGTCTAATTGACAGTCTTCATAGCCTTAAGACGCATCTTGTTCCTAGCGCTGTTATTAGATTGGTCTTTGAACATGGAGAAAACGTTTATTTCTCCAAGTCTTGGTGGAAGGGTCTGGAGCTGTACACCAGAAACAAGTTGGAAGATCGCGCGAACTCGTTTTACGGTAAAGATGCCAGTGCCTTGATGGATGATGGAATTAGGCCAGCCTTGTGGTCGATCAGGTCGCGATTAAGATATTCACCGCAGTCTCAGGCATAAATGTAAGGTGAATATGTGGCACCACTGGCTTGAACTATCACCCACGATCTGGTTAGAACTGGGGCCATGTCTTGTTCTGTGCATGCAAGTGAGCAGCACTCGGGGCAGCACTAGGCCGAGGTTTTCTTGACTCGGATTTCGGCGCGGTAGCCTGTTGCTGCGAGAATGCGTACGAGTGCGGTCACATCTTGTTCTGTGCATGTCGGTGAACAACGCGTGCAGGCAAGCCAACTCACCTATCCCTACGCTCCATCAAAGGCTCAGCCCGCCGGAAACGACCGGATGCATAGCTCCCACGTCCATCGCACCGAACCCGTTGCCTGTCTCGAGAACCAAAGCGCGCATGGCCTGATTGCCGAATGCGGATTCTTCTTCCTTGTCCGCGAATGGTTATTCGGCCGTGAGGTGCTCTGTCAGCCACTGGGCAATTGTCTGTGTCATCCGTAGAAAATCCGGACCCTTCGTAAACTGATGATCCGCTCCTGGCATCATCTCAAGGTGTTTCTTGACCTGCAGCGCTTCGTAGAGCTGTTGGCTTTGATGAAGCGGAACATGCTCGTCCTGGTTGCCTTGCACAATGATGGTCGGAGCGGTGATCGATCGTGCGGGGACATAAGCGATCTGTCGGAGAGCATCTTCATAAAAGGTATAGTGAAGCGGGATTTGGTCGAGGCCCCCCATGATGTTCGGAATCGTGTCGGTTGCCTTCCATTGAGCCATTCCCTCATCCCCGAATTCGAGCCGTAGTTCCTCGGCGAAGTCGACGACCGGACATTTCAGGGCGAGACAGGTTAAGTCCGTCCGTTGCGAAGCAGTCAAGATCGAGACCAGACCACCGAAACTTGATCCCATCAGGCCGATGTGCCGATATCCGCGATCTCTCATGAGATCGACGGCTCTCTGTGCCTGTTCAACCGCCAAGCTGACGGTGATCTGATCGAACGGACCCTCGCTTTCACCCTGTCCGAAGAAATCGAAGCAAAAAGAGGCGATGCCTTGGCCCGCCAACATGCGGGTCAGCGCATTGTTCGTCGAGCTGGTCTTCGATGAAAGAAACCCGTGACAGAGGATGGAGACCTTATCCGTCCCTCCATTAGGGGTAGTCAAAATTGCGGCTACCCGATGGCCGTGAGGATCGAGAAATGAGAACCGTTTTTCCACGGAAGGGATTGTATCAGAATCGATGTCCGGGGTCAGGAAGAGAGAGCCTGGCTGGAGGACCTTCAGGCAGTGAGCTTAAGTTCGTCGGTGGAGATCTGTCCTGTCCGAAGCTGGTCCGGTTTCTTGGCGATAATCGAAGTGAGCTTCACTGAAAAGATAATCAAGCCGGTCATCAAGAGGGTTAGGCTGGTCCAGCTTGCAACGCGGATGTAGAGGGATGTCAAGGGCACATTCCAGGTCAGTGCTGCCAAGATGCCGAGTCCCATGGTTCCTAGGTTGAAGGTGACGATTTGAACGGTACTCCATCGGTTCATCATGGTCGTGAGTTGATCAAGATAGGGCCCTCGCCTCTTATGACTCGAAATGCGATCGGTCGCAAGGGCGATTGGAATCAGGTAAGAGAACGCGCCCATGATGGCGTTTATGATGAAGCCGACGAATACCATGTGCGTGTAGGCCACAAGGTGTAGTTTGCCATAGAGTAACACTGGTGGACTGGAGAGGTTATTTGCTCCTACAAGCACGCCAAGAATGATGGTAAAGATGAGAAAGAACGCGCTGACGAAGAGATGGTCCGAGGCGGCGCTTTCGGGTTGGGATGAGGAGAGCCACGATCGGAACAGACTGCCGGTCCAGAGTATCCCGCCCAGGAAAAGAATCGCGCCGGCGGCTAGTTCAATCAAGACCGATGAGTTCAAGAATCCACCGATCAAAACGGCCATGCCTATCGGCATCACGATCGTTCCTATCCGGGCAAGCATAGGGCTCAAGAGCGGTCTGTTCCAAACCGTCGGCAGGAGATGGTGCACCATCCCGACGATGGCCAAGACCACAAAGCCAAACACCACCAGATGGATGTGCGCGAGCCGCATGTAGCCATGCGATTCCTGAACGAACCCGAGCGCCATGATTTCTCCGCAGGCCGACCCGCCCACCAGGCACAGGAGGGAGACCGTGTAATACCAGGACCCTTTGATTGAGGACGTCCAGGCCCGGCTCACACGCCTCCAAACGGAGTGGATGACAGAAAGAAACGCAGCGATCACCACGAAGCCGCCTCCAACCACGATCACGTCCCGATGCAGCCAGAACCCCACGAGCATTCCGATCAGGCCACCGTTCATCGCCCAGAATGTGAGGGGATGTGAGTCTGCTTCTTTTCGGTCTGCCGAGTTCGGGGGAGGGATGAGTAGGAGAAATCCGCCGAGAATGGCCTGAGTTATACCGCCGACCAGGACTGCATGGACATGGAGCGTTCTGACCCACGCCGGCAACGGGGTGCCATGAATCAGCCCGACCAGGGTTGTCATGCCGACAATCGACGCCAGCACCAGCCAACCGAAACTCGTGATGCAAAACGTGAGAGGAGGAATCGTTCGTGCGAACATCGGCCTGTGGTTATCGCTCCAGGAAATAAAAATGGTCTGTCGGGCCTTGTCCATGGCCGATGGCCAACCCATGCCGGATTGTTTCCGTCACGTAGGACTTGGCGGCTTGGGCAGAATCCAAGACGGATCTCCCTCGTGCAAGATGAGCCGCCAATGCGGAGGCGAACGTACAGCCGGTGCCATGAGTGTGGCGTGTCTCGATGAACTCTCCCTTCAAAACGTTGAAAAACCGCCCATCATAGAGCAGGTCGGTCGCCCGTTCATTGAGCAGGTGACCGCCTTTGATCAGGACATGCCTGCATCCGAAGCCATGAATCACTTTGGCTGCCCGTCGAGCGTCGGCCAACGAGGCAATTGCGATTCCCGAAAGCTGCTGCGCCTCATGCACGTTCGGGGTCACGACCAAGGCGAGAGGGAGTAACTTCGACTTGACGGCCTCGATGGCGTCCGGCCGCAAGAGGGAATGACCGCTCTTGGAGATCATCACCGGGTCCACAACCAGATTCACGACATTTTGAGGTTTCAGCATCTTTACGACCACTTCTATGATGGCAGCGGAAGACAACATCCCGGTCTTCACCGCCGCAACGTCGAAATCATCGAAGACTGCGTCGAGCTGCGATGCAATGATGGCCGGCGGCAATTCAAAGACATCCGTCACTTCTTCGGTATTTTGAGCCGTGATGGCCGTGATGACGGACATGGCGAACACACCGTTGGCGGACATGGCCTTGATGTCCGCCTGGATGCCTGCGCCTCCGCCGGAATCCGAGCCCGCAATTGTGAGCACCTGTTTCAACGTATTCGACATGAATGATCCTTTACCGAGTTATCCGCGCAGGTTCAGACGCTGCCGGAAGTGCGATCGTCCGCATGAACTGACTGCCATTATACTCAGCGAAGGTCCGCTGTCTAGCGGGCCGTAAATAAATGGTGCGGCGAAGCAGGCGATTGAAGTGGAGTGTGACGGCGTCGATGTGATGTGGTTGAACACAAAAAGAGGTGAACGGTTTGGACGGTGGTCGTTTACGGTGTATGAGCCTAATCGGACGCGTCCCACTGTGGGACAGGCGACTACCTGCCGTTCTTAATGACGAGTTACACACTGGCCGCTGACTCGTTACTTGCACGCCACAGCGTTCAGCTGTGAAACCGGTACTTTGTTTGGTTTATCGCCCACTTCGTCGTTGTTCTCTGGTTCCCTGCTGACTCATTGACGTTGCCATTTTAATTGCCGCCCCTGTGAGTAAGCCTTAGGTGGGGTTTGACAAGGGCTCTTGCTAGTGGAGTACACTGCCACCCCTAAGCTTATAGCCTCCCATTCACTCCTAGCGTCCAAGGAGGACTCAATGCAGAACAGCTTCTGGTTGAAGATGCTCAGCGCAACAAGTCTGTTTCTCTTGTGCGTCACGAGTTGGGCCGGTGCTGAAGAACCGGCGGGTGCCGTCAATGAGGCACGTGTGGTCGCACAATATCTTTACTCGATTCACATCCTGGCCATGTTGCTGGTCGGCTTCGGATTTCTCATGGTGTTCGTCCGACGATATGGCTTCGGGGCAACGACCGGTACCTATCTCCTCGTCGCAACCGGATTGCCCCTCTACATATTTTTGCGCGCCAACGGGATGGTGGGGCATACGATACAGGCTCATTCGATCGAAACGATGATACTGGCTGAATTCTCCGTGGCGACAGCGTTGATCGCGATGGGAGCGGTGCTCGGGCGTGTGCGGGTATTTCAGTATGCGGTACTCACGCTGTTCCTGGTGCCGCTCTACGCACTCAATGAATATTTGGTGTTGGACAATGGCTCGGGGCTCACGAAAGGGTTTCAGGACTCGGCGGGATCGATCATCATCCACGCGTTCGGAGCATATTTCGGATTGGCTGCGTCGCTGGTTCTGACGACTGCGGAGCAACGTAGTCAACCGATCGAATCCGATCCGACGTCTGATCGGTTCGCGATGCTCGGTTCCATGGTCCTATGGATGTTTTGGCCGAGTTTTGCGACCGCGATTGTGCCATTCGAGCAAATGCCTCAAACCATCGTGAATACGATCCTTGCTCTGAGCGGGGCCACGTTTGCCACCTATTTTCTCAGCGCTCATTTTCATCATGGGAAAGCCTCGATGGTGGATATGGCCAATGCGACGTTGGCTGGTGGGGTCTCTATCGGCTCGACCTGTAACCTCGTGAGTCCCACCGGTGCGTTTGGTATCGGATTGCTGGCCGGTGCGCTCTCGGTGATCGGGTTCGTCTTTATTCAGCCCATGCTGGAATCGAAAATCAAACTGATCGATACCTGCGGCGTGCACAATCTGCATGGGATGCCGGGCCTGCTAGGCGGACTCACTGCGATCGTTGTCGTTCCGAGTGTTGTCGGCGTTCAACTCGTGGGCATCGCGATGACGCTTGTCATTGCCGTGGTCGGTGGGGTGATTGCCGGCATGGTGATCAGAGCCACAGGAACGACGGAACAGGCGTACGAAGACAGCCATGAGTTTTCCCATGTGCCGGGGCCTGAGAGTGAGCGCAAGGTTGAGGAGCTCGCGTTAGGCGCAAAGGCCGATATCGAAGCCTTGCAAAAGGAACTGCTTGCCCGCACAGGGGTGCGCATTCCTCCTCCCGTGCGAGAGGAGCCGAGACCGATCGCATGAGCAACCTACAGGGCCGACGCGTTCATAATGCGGCCCAGCCGGCTGAGGAAGAACTCGATTTGTGTGCTGCGACAGGGCTGCCATCAGTCGGGCTCTCCGCAGATTGGAGTGGGTAAATGAGAGCGTCTCTTGTTCTCCAACTCCGCAGCCAGCCTGCGGTGTGGCGTGATCGTCTGATACTCGAATCGTGTCCGAGATCTGTGGCAAACTCCGGGCAGCCTTTGGCCAGGAG
>PHGD01000004.1 GCA_011090425.1 Nitrospira sp. LK70
CGGCGCCCGATCGTGCCGAAGCCGGACCATCCGTGGAGGAAGCGGCTGCTGCAGAAACGGGACGTACACGCGGCAGCAGCCGGACCATAAACCGGACATTTCTACTTTGGGAAGAAGAGGACATTTCTAAATTGGGTTGACACTGGCTCGTGATGACCTTGACTTGCCTTGCTTGGTCCGATAGACTCCCCGATGATCTTTTTCCAGAGTTTTCGAGGCGATCGGAGGTCTTGTGCAAGGCTTCGATGGCCTCTTTCTTTGTGGTGATCCGACGTCATGCTCGATGCGCTGAGCGATAAGTTTGAGAAAATTCTGAAGAAACTCCGGGGGCAGGGTGTGCTCACGGAGCAGAACATCACGGAAGCATTGAAAGATGTGCGGTTTGCGCTTCTTGAAGCAGACGTCAACTTTAAAATCGTCAAGGAGTTCATCGAGCGCGTCCGTCAAAAGGCTGTCGGTCAGGAAGTCCTGCAGAGTCTGACTCCCGGACATCAGGTCGTCAAGGTCGTCTGGGACGAGCTCAGGGCGATGATGGGGAATGAGCGGGCGGGACTTGCCCTGAGTTCACAGCCCCCGACGATCTTGATGATGGTCGGATTACAAGGAGCGGGAAAGACCACGGCCAGCGGCAAACTTGCGCGTCTGTTTAAGAACCAAGGCAAGCGAGTGCTTCTGGTGGCTGCCGACCCGCGTCGTCCTGCGGCCTGCGAGCAACTGAGCGCCCTTGGCCGGGATCTCGGAGTGGAGGTTCACCGAGCGGATCACGTTCAGGCTTCTCAAGCGGATGTGGTGCATATCTGCCGTACTGGGGTCGAGCGAGGGCGGGATCAGGGTTTTGATCTCATCATCCTTGATACCGGAGGCCGATTGCATATCGACGACGAGTTAATGAACGAACTTGTCGCCGTGAAAACAGCCGTGTCGCCTCATGAGGTCTTGTTGGTTGCCGACGCGATGACCGGGCAGGATGCGGTCACCATGGCTGGCCAGTTCGATCAAAAGGTCGGATTGACCGGTATTATTCTGACCAAGGTCGAGGGAGACGCACGCGGAGGCGCGGTCTTATCGATTCGGGCCGCAACCGGAAAGCCCATCAAGTTTCTTGGTGTCGGGGAAAAGCTGGATGCCTTAGAGCCGTTTCATCCGGACCGGATGGCTTCCCGTATTCTTGGGATGGGCGACGTGCTGTCGCTCATCGAGAAAGCCCAGGAAAGCATCACTCGTGAGCAGGTTGAGGAAGCTCAAAAGCGCCTCACCAGCAATACCTTCACCCTGGAAGATTTTCGGACGCAGCTCGGCCAGATGAACTGCATGGGGTCATTCGAGCAGATTCTCGGCATGCTTCCAGGTGGGCAAAAACTCAAGCAAGCGATCGAAGGCGACAAGCCGGAGCGAGAGATCGGCCGTGTGGTCGCAGTGATCGATTCGATGACCCCACGGGAACGCCGCGACCATACGATCATCAATGGAAGCCGAAAGAAGCGGATCGCCCGTGGCAGCGGCACGACGGTGCAGGATGTGAATCGCCTCATCAAGCAGTTCTTGTCGGCTAAGAAGTTGGCGAAGGCGATGACCGGTGCGGGAGGGCGTCGACAGCTCGCCCAACTCATGCGATCTCGATAGGCGATCATGACCGATAGTGCGAATTTATCGTAAAAGGAGGACAGTTGTGGCTGTACATTTGAGACTGGCTCGAACGGGAAGACACAAACGACCGATGTATCGGGTGGTGGCCGCTGATTCACGAAAAGCGCGCGACGGCCGGTTCCTGGAGATCCTTGGAATTTTTGATCCGTTGAAAGAAGCCGGTGTGCCGGAGTTGAAGCAGGAACGGGTGCTGACCTGGCTGAGGCATGGCGCTCAACCTACAGTGACCGTGCGGACATTGTTGCGCAGAGCAGGAGTCTGGAAGCAGTTTGAGGCTGAAAAAGCTGCGCAGAAACAAGCGTCTGCAAAGTCCTAATTCGTGTGATGGTGAGTCCGTTAGAAACCGTGACCGTGGGACGGATCGAGCGGTCCTTTGGCGTCAAGGGGGAAGTGAGGGTTCGACCACTGTCCGATGTCCCTGGCCGATTTGAAGGGTTGAAGAGCGTCAGTCTTCTCGCAAGGAGCGGCCAGACTCTTGAGACCAGCGTCACCCACGTGAGGCGGGTGGGAGCTGGATTTATTCTTGGATTGGCCGGGTTGACCACCCCGGAAGACGCGAGTCTCTGGCGAGGCAGCTTCATTCAGACAATTCGCGGGTCCGTGCCCAGGCTACCGGATGGGCAGTACTATGAGTGTGATCTGGTCGGCCTTGCCGTCTCCACCGAGGAGGGGCAGCCGATTGGTGTGCTGGAGGAGATTTGGGACTTGCCTGGAAATCCCCTGTTCGTTGTTCGCCAGGAGGCCAAAGAGATCTTGATCCCAGCAGCGAAGGAACTGGTTCGTGCCGTCGACCTGGCAGCTCGAAAAATGACTGTCCGGTGGATCGACGGATTGGGTGAGTAGCATGTTGCGGTTCGAGGTTCTGACATTGTTCCCCGGGATGTTCGCGCCGGTCTTGGCTCACAGCATGCTCAAACGAGGCCAAGAAAAAGGGCTCCTCACCGTGAAGGTGCACAATTTGCGTGATTTCACGGCGGATCGCCACAAAGTGGTCGATGATATGCCGTATGGGGGTGGAGCCGGCATGGTCATGAAGGCTGAGCCGATCCTTCTTGCGGTTGCTGCGCTTCGGAATGAAGCGAAGGCGAGCGGTGAGGATATTCGACTGATGTTTCCAACGCCTCACGGGCGGCCTTTTACACAAGACCATGCAGAGCAGTTGGCGGGTGAGCGTCGCCGAATCGTCATTCTGTGCGGGCACTATGAGGGAGTGGATGAGCGTGTCCGTCTGACATTAGCTCCGGAGGAAGTCTCACTCGGAGATTATGTGTTGACCGGAGGTGAATTGCCGGCGCTTGTACTGATCGATGCAGCGGCCAGACTCGTTCCCGGTGTCCTGGGCGATCCCAGTTCTGTCTTGGAAGAGTCGTTTTCTGACGCATTGTTGGAGTATCCACAGTACACGAGGCCGGCAGAAATCGGAGGAATCGGCGTGCCCGATGTCTTGCTTTCGGGCCATCATGAGGCCATTCGACTGTGGCGCCGGAAGCAAGCGTTGCGCGACACCTATTTGCGGCGCCCCGATCTTTTGAAAGATCGGATGTTTACGAAGGAAGATCAACAGTTGTTGGAGGAATTGATGAGCGAAGGTCTCTTGACGACCCCGCCATCACGCCGGGAGGAGGGTTAAGTCCATGAATCAGTTGGAACGAATTCAGCGGTCGTTGACGAAGAAATCAGTGCCAAGATTTGAGATCGGGGATACCGTCAGGGTCCACGTCAAAGTCGTCGAAGGCGAGAAGGAGCGTATTCAGGTCTATGAAGGAACCGTGATCGCGCGCAAGGGGAGTTTGAATACCGAAACATTTACAGTCCGAAAACTTTCATACGGGGTCGGGGTCGAACGAATTTTCCCGGTGCATTCTCCGATCGTCTCCAAAGTGGATGTGGTTCGGCAAGGGCGCGTTCGGCGTGCGAAGCTCTACTATCTGCGAGGCAAGAAGGGGAGGTTCGCGAAGGTCGAAGAGCGCGAGTTTGTCGGAGAGGGCAAGTCGTCGGCGCAACCGACGACTTCTGAGGAGGAGGCTGTGACGGCTTAAATCGTTTCCGAGCATGTGTTCCCTCACGGCAATGGGATTCTGTGATCGGTGAAGGGATGTGTGGTGGGCCCAACGAAGAGTTCGAGCGGGCAGCCCGGCTGTGTGGGTATCGTCGTGTTGCCGGTATCGATGAAGCAGGACGTGGCCCATTAGCCGGGCCGGTCGTCGCCGCCGCTGTCGTCCTACCGACCCGATGTCGACTCTCAGGGGTCGATGATTCTAAGCAACTTTCTGAAGGGCGGCGAGACCGATTGTATGCGGCGATTCTTGAGCAAGCCGTGGGGATGGGAATCGGATCGGCGGACGCCTGGGAGATCGATCGACTCAATATTCTCGAAGCGACCAGGCTAGCGATGCAGCGAGCCATCGATCAGCTGGCTCCTCCTCCTGATTATCTACTCATTGATGCCGTGACTCTTCCTGGAATCAGAATCTCTGTACGGCCGATTATCAAGGGAGACTCCCTCTCCCTCTCGATCGCGGCGGCCTCCATCATCGCCAAGGTCACGAGGGATCGTCTCATGGCGAAGTACCATGACATGTTCCCCGAATATGATTTTCTCTCCCATAAGGGGTATGGCACGACCGGACATCTGCAGCGATTGGCGCGCCATGGCCCGTGCTCCATTCATCGTCGAACGTTCATGCCGGTGCAAGAGATGATCATCGCTGCGAAGAGGAAGCCGCACGGACGGATGCGCTCCACATGGTTCGAGCAGTAAGCGATGGCCGCTTCCGACCCGCGCCATCAGTTCGGCCAAGCCAGTGAAACGCAGGCCGAACAGTTCTTGCTGGCCAAGGGCTACCGAATTCTCGACCGCAACGTCCGGACCCCTCTCGGCGAATTGGACCTCGTGGCGGAAGACCAAGGTGTTGTGGTTTTCGTCGAGGTCAAGGGTAGGACCACGGAAGCCTTCGGCGGTGCGTTGCTCGCGGTGGATCATCGCAAGCGGGCAAAGCTGACGAAACTGGCTGCCCTCTATTTAGCGCAACGGCATTGGTCCGATAAGGTTTGCCGATTCGATCTGGTGTTGGTCCAGGGGAGACCTTCCGGCCAGGGACAGATCGAACATCTCCAGAACGCGTTCGACGTCGGAGAACGCGGAAGGTTCTAGCCCTTCTCCAAAGGGTTTCCATGGATGCCATCATTCAACTCATCCACGTGTCCAAGTGGCATGATCGAAAAGCCGCGCTGTCCGATGTCACGCTCGAGATTGAAAAGGGGGAGTTTGTCCTTCTCATGGGATCGAGCGGGGCGGGGAAGTCTACGCTGTTGCGCATGCTGTTCGGTGAGGAGCAGCCGGACGAAGGACAGATTTTTGTTCACGGCAGGAATGTGACGAGACTCAGACCAACCGAGATTCCTTATCTTCGACGGAAGGTCGGTGCGGTCTCTCAAGACTTTCGTCTCTTGCCGAAGAAATCCGTCTTCGACAATGTGGCGCTTCCGTTGCTCGTTCAAGGTATGCCCGAAAAAGATATCCGTCGTAAAGTCACGGAGGCATTGCGCGCGGTCGATGTCGATCACAACAAAGATCAGTTGCCGAACAGTCTCTCCACGGGAGAACAGCAGCGTGTGTGCATCGCACGGGCGATCGTCAACGGGCCGGTGGTGCTCCTGGCCGACGAACCAACGGGCAATCTTGATCCGGAACACACAAGAGAGATCATGGAGTTGTTCAAATTGATCAATGCCCGAGGGACGACTGTGATCGTCGCGACGCACGATCCTCATGTCCTGCATCACGTGAATCGTCGGGTGATTACCTTGGTGCAGGGGGTATTGCTGTCGGAGCGGCGGATCGGGCAGGGAGTCGGCCTATGAGACGACTCTATTATCTCGTTCGCGAAGCCTGGGCGAACATGCGGACGAATCGGACGACTACGATCGTCGCCGTTCTGACCACGGCGTTTACCTTGGCCTGTGTGGGTATCTTTCTGTTGCTCTATATGAATTTGCGGCAGGCCGCAGGATCGCTCCAGGAAGATGTCAAGCTCATGGTCTATTTGGAGGATCGACTTCGGGGCGAAAGAGTGCAGGAACTGGAGCGAAAGCTCAAGGCTGATCGCATGGTTGCCCAGGTATTCTTCATTTCGAAAGAACAGGCCTTGGGAGAATTTCGAGCCCAATTCCCCGGTGAGTCCCACTTACTCGAAGGGCTCGGCGAGAATCCGCTCCCGGCTTCGTTTGTGGTGACGCTTGCGCCGAGCTTTCGGTCTCCTGACGCCATGAGAGGCTGGGTTGAACGAGTGCAAACAATGGCAGGTGTCGCCAAGGTCGACTATAATCAAGAATGGCTCAGTCTGTTGGCCGAGCTGATCAGATATATCGAGATGGCTGCGATCGGCGTCGGGATCCTCCTCTCCGCAGCCGCAGTGACGATCATCGGGAATACGATCAGGCTTGCTCTGTTGGCTAGACGAGAGGAGATCGAAATTCTTCGTTCGATCGGGGCTACGCGCACGTTCATCCGTATCCCATATTTCCTCGAAGGAGCCGTGCTCGGAGCCTGCGGCAGCGCACTCTCGCTAGGAATTCTTAAGGTCGCGTTTGAACTGTTCCGGCAGCAGATCCAATTGACAGGCCGTTTCAGCGGGATCGAAGCCATGCTCTCGTTCTTTCCCCTCTCGGTATGTCTGGCGCTCGTCCTGGCGGGGATGGGGCTTGGTTTTGCCGGTAGCGTGGTGTCGCTCCTTCGTGTTGGGGAGGGGCGGACATGAGCATCTCCTTCACCATCCTGCTGGGGTGTCTTGCGGTGGGGGGAGGGTGGACATCCGCCGCCGGTGCGGCGAATGATCCGATCTCTGAAAAAATAGAGCGAGAGCGGAAGACGCTTGATCAGCTGAAGGGCAAGATCGAAGAGAAGCGGAAACGAGCGGAGGAAGCAGAAAAGAAACGAGAATCGGTTCTGCAGGGCATCCAATCCCTCGATGAACGACTGGTGAGTCATCGGCAGGATCATCATGAGATCAGCAAGCAACTGAGACGGAAGGATCGGGAACTCGAAGAGATTACAGACCGGCTTGGGGTGATGCGAACCAGCATTGATGCACGACGTGAGGCCATTCTTGCCCACCTCCGTGTGCAGTATATGGAAGGACGGTTTGGTCGTGTGAGGATGCTCTTCACGGCGGACTCGTACGGTAATCTTCAGCGCCGCGGACAATACCTCTCTGCCGTTTCACACAAGGAGTACGAATTGCTGAAGACATTCCGAGCCGATATGGAGCGGATGGAGCAGGCGGAGCACCAGCGTACCGAGGCCAGGGCCGGACTGATCGCCTTCAAGCTGAACATCGAGAAGAAACTGGTCGACATCCGAGCGCTTCAGAATGAGAAAAAGGTCTATCTGGCGAAGATCACGCACGAAAAGGATTCCTACAATCGCACAGTCGAAGAACTGCAGCGTTCCGCCTCGCGAGTGGATGGCCTGTTGCAGGAGTTGGAAACGCGCCGACGTGCCATGGCCTTGCATCCTCCGACGACTTCACCCTTGGCGCACGGAGTGAGAGGCACTCTACCTTGGCCGGCCGAAGGCAAAGTCGTATCGTTTTTCGGGCGTCAGAAACACCCGACGTTCAACACCTATGTCCAGCGCAAAGGCATCGAAATCCGAACCGAAGAGGGAAGCTTCATCCATGCTGTCATGACTGGAAACGTCGTCTATGCGGACTGGTTGAAAGGATACGGACTCGTTATAATCTTAGATCACGCCAACGGGTTTTTCTCACTGTATGCACACGCGTCCAAGATTCTGGCCAAAGCGGGTGAACAAGTTGCCGAAGGTCAGCCTATCGGGGAGACCGGGGATACGGGCATGATTGGAGAAAATACTTTATACTTCGAGTTACGTGAAGGGGCCGAGCCGGTCGATCCGCTCCACTGGCTGGCAAAACGATAAAATGTGCATGGTCGGTGTCGATCGGGTCGAAGGGCCAGAAAACGTATGAAAGAAGGGATGTGAAGATTATGGAACAGCAGCCGCGGCGGAAGTCTTGGGTGGTCGGACCGATGATCGCGCTCGCCCTGCTCTGCGGAGTTGTCATCGGGAAAGGCTGGGAGCGAACCGGTCACGCCGGTGAAACGTATGAGGAGCTCAAAACCTTCTCCGAGGTCTTGAATCAGGTTCAAAAGCACTATGTCGACGAGACGAAGCCGAAGGATCTGATCCAAGGGGCCATTCGTGGCATGTTGTCGACGCTCGATCCTCACTCAGCGTACATGACTCCGGAAATGTATAAGGAGATGCAGGTCGAAACCAGGGGAGAATTCGGCGGAGTCGGCATTCAAATCGGTGTGAAGGACAACCGGCTGGCCGTGATCGCGCCGATCGAAGGCACACCCGCACATCGAGCCGGGATCAAAGCCGGCGATTTCATCATTAAAGTCAACGACGACACCACGAAGGATCTGACGTTGATGGATGCTGTGCAGAAGATGCGAGGGCCGAAAGGCAGTAAGGTCAGCCTCACTATTCAACGGGATGGGACGGCGGATCCCTTGGTGTTCACCCTTGTCCGGGACACCATCAAGATTGAAAGCGTGAAGTCGAAAGTCATCGACAATCTCGGCTATGTTCGGCTCACTCAATTTCAGGAAGCGACCGGGCGAGACCTTTCGAAAGCGATCAGACAGTTCAAGGATCAAAAGGTCCATGGAACCATTCTCGATCTACGAAACAACCCCGGCGGTTTGCTGACCGCGGCCGTCGATGTGTCCGAGCAATTTCTTCCCAGCGGGAAGTTGGTGGTGTACACCAAGAGCCGGGAAGGGAAAAAGGACGAATGGTTCGCGAAATCCAAGGATCAACTTGAAGATCTCCCGGTCATCGTTCTCGTCAACGAGGGATCGGCGAGTGCGTCCGAGATCGTCGCCGGGGCGCTGCAAGATTGGGGGCGGGCCGTCGTGGTCGGGACGACCTCGTTCGGAAAAGGGTCGGTGCAGACGATCTTGGCCTTAGGCGATGGTTCTGGGCTTCGCCTCACGACCGCGAAGTACTATACGCCGAAAGGTCGGTCGATCCAGTCGACCGGGATTATTCCGGATATCGTGGTGAAACTGCCGACGCCTCTGCTTGCCAAGGCCGACGGGAAGCCGGGTGAAAAGGACCAGGAGGTGAAGGCCGTCAAACCACCGACAGGAAAAGATGCTTCATCTCCGAGTGGAAAGTCTCCTGAGGAAGCAAGTCCGAAGAACGGCACGGGGCCACAGTCGTTGCCGACTGAAGGGGGAGGTGAAGTCTCACTTGAGCAGGATGTCCAGCTGCAGAAGGCGGTGGAATTGCTGAAGAGTTGGAAGATTTTCAAGGAACTCAAGAGCTCCTAAGGCTTGTCATTTTGGATCCGTTGTCGGACAGCTTGCAGCAAATGTTCCTCTGATCCGGAGAAACTCGGCAGAGTTCGAAGCAGGTGAGATCGAATGAGCTGATCGAGATCGGGGAGCGTCCTGATGCCGAGTCGGAAGTACAAATAGATCACGAGTGATTCGGAGAGACCCGGAAGAGTCGCCCAACTTCTGACCTCTGCCGGGAGTGGAGTCTGAAGCTCCTCGTAGGCGCGGACGGTTCCGGTCTCAAGAAACTCTTCGATCTTTTTCGCCAGATCGGTTCCGATCCCGTCAATAGCTTCCAGATCCTGCCGTTCCGCCACGGCTGCCACATCTTCATCGATGGCAAGCAAGGCGTCCGCAGCCCGCCGATAGGCCCTTACTCGATAAGGATTCGCCCGTTGAGCTGACAGGAGATCGGCCATCGATCGGAAGATGGTGGCGATCTGCTGGTTGTGGTGTGGGATGGAGTTCATAGACCGTGATGGCGTTATTCTGACCTGAGCAAGGACGTAGCCGCAAGATACCAGGTATGCGCATGGCTTGTGAGTCGTCGCATCAGTTCTCAATCTTCTGTGGAGAGTAGAGCGGATACTGCCAGTCTGAAGTTCTTGAAAATTGAGGTAGTGTAGGGAGAATCAAGGCCTGATGATGGCCTTGGTCCAAGGACAAAGCATCATTCGACGTTGCAGCGGGTATCAAAGTCTGAGCGATTGGATGTAAAGATCAGGGGTGCTCGTCGGAACGAGACTAATCGCGCATGTGATCGTGATGGTCGATCGGAATGTTAGGCGACGGCTTTCAAGCCTCGCTGTTGCACCAGGTGTAGCAGCTTGAGGGCGGTGCCTGTGGGGCGCTTCTGGCCAATCTCCCACTTTTGCACTGTGGATACACTGGTATTCAGCAGAGCGGCAAAGACTGCTTGACTGACTCGTGACGCCTCGCGAATTTCTTTGATTTGTTCCGGCTTCAGCGGCACGATGGGCGGCACGTACAGTTGGTCGAATTCGCGCAGCGTGATCCGATCCATCACGCCGGCTTTGTGTAGGCCCGTTGCTGTGGTGTGAACCGCTTCAAGAATGGCGGATGTTGCTTTCTTCATCGCAATGCACCTCCATCAATTCCCCGGCACGTTGTGCTTTCCTGAGCGCCTGCGTCGTCAATGACAGCAAATGGGCGGCCAGCTTCTTTAAGGCGGTTTCTTCGTCCTTGTCGATGGTGCTGCGCTCGTTTTTTGAAAAACCGAACACGAAGATCCAGCGGGTTCCCTCCTTGGTCGCGACTAGCGTGCGAAAGCCACCACGCTTTCCCTGTCCAGGTCGTGCTATCCGCTTTTTCAGCAGCCCGCCACCGAGATCTGCGTCATACAGTCCTGCCGTCATCTCCCGCACCGCCGTGCACAGGCTCGTTGTGGTGAGCCCTTCTTTGCGCGCCCACCGATCAAACCAGCGGGTCTGATACACCGCCATCCCGTGTCCCTCATCCGGTCATTGTATAGCACTTAGTGCTATGGTATGCAATTGTATAATGCACCATCTTGAGAAGAGAAATAGCCTGTTGTACCACCCTAGCCCAAGGGGATGGATCTGTCAGGCTGGACACAGTGCAAACCGAACACTATGGCCTATTACCTGAACGCGCGCGCACGAAAATGTTTCGACTTTGCCATGTCGTTGGAAGTCGATGCACAACTGCGCCATTATTCACCCGTTACATTTGGGACATGAAACCGCCAAGTATTTACAATAGCAGACTGTTTTGGTACCTTCCGATCGCGCACTTTGTCTGCCCACAAGGAGTCACCCAGCATGAGTGACGCCAAGGACCAGACCCTCTCGTTGAATATCCGGTTGAAACTCAGTAAGCCGTTTCCACGACGAGGCCACAACTCATGCTGGACGGTCCTAGCGGTTCACCATCAAACGCTGTATCAATCTGTTCCTCCTGTCGTATCGCTTCAGATACGCCTGGATTGTCCTGAGCGTTCGTCAAGCTGATTGTTCGCGTGAATTCTATGAGTTTCATGCAAATCTCCAAGCTGGTTCGATTTATGCTTTGGAGAAAACTGAATTCCGAATGATAGCCCAGATGAATCTGAAGACCCACCTATGAAACCTGCTCAATCAGGATGGGCAAGATCGACAAGCCTCCTCCGTGCTTGGACGATCGTAATCCCTAGCCTATTGTGCTTGGGGATCGAGAGCAGCTACGCAGGCCAGCCCCCGATCCTCCCAGAGCCTCTACTTAAACAAGGCACCCTTCCGCCGGAAGAGGCGGACGGCCCGTTTCAGTATCGGAGCCGACGCAAGAAATACTTCCTTGTCATCGCTGTGAACCAAACCGATGTCCCCAAGACCGATCTACCCTTTGCCAAGGTTGATGGGCAACGGGTGTTGAAGGCCCTCACCGGACTGGGCTACCAACCCATGGACCCAGCGCATCCGATGCTGACCGGCCAAGTTGCCACGCAAACCGCCATCGTGGCTTCAATCAAGAAGGCCCGGTCGAGAAATGAAGAGGCCACCCTCCTTGTCTACTATACCGGTCATGGGGCTGTGGGAGCCAAAGACCTGTGGCTGCAGACCGCTGGTCAAGAGGAAGTGGGTGAAGGACAGGGTGTTGAGGTCTCGGACTTGATCAGGCTCATTCGCTTCACCGCATCTCAAAAGGGGCCTGAAAAAGCGTTTGAAGGCGAGTTGGTCCTCATCCTCGATGCCTGCTACAGCGGACAAGGAATTGTGTCACAAGGGCTCACCCTAGGAGAGCTAGGCAAACATACTACCATCCTGACATCGAGTTCAGACATTCAAGAATCCTTGAGCCTCAATCACCCCGACCTCCCCAAGATGAGTGCTTTCACCCATACCCTCCTGCAAGGTATGGGACCAGAATGGGGAATGGCTGACGATGATGGTGATGGCATTCTTCGATGGGAAGAGTTAGCCATATATGCCGAAGGCCAACTTCGATCCCTTAAGAAAGCGGGTGCCATTACTCACGCGATGGAACCCTGGATGGTCAGTAATTATCGCAAGGGACTGCTGGCCTATCAACGGGATCAGGTGCGGGTCTGGAATAGCAGTTATCGAGCAATTCTAACGACTGATGAAGCGAACAAGATTCTTGCCGCTCATCTGCAACAACTCGAAGCCACTCCCGAAGACAAGCTTGCGTTGCCTCAGGAAGCCCAACTCCTGGCCCAAACTCTGGAACCGGCTCCTGAAGACTCGTACGCCCAAGCAGTTAAGGCTACAGCCGAGGGCCGGCTAGAGAACGCCCGTGCGCTCTTTGCGAAAGCGGAAGCGCAATCTCAAGAACGAGCGACGCACGCCGATGCCGTGATACAGCGTGAAACGGAGAAGCAAGGGCAGATCTATCTGGCCAGCGCGAGAATGGAGATGTATGCCGGTCGTTTCACTGAGGCGTTCGGCCAGTATCAACGAGCTGCGACGATCTCGCCGCCAACCACCCCCGAGCTGTTGAACGAACTAGGGGTCGCAGGCCTACGCGCAGGGAAGTATGCGGAAGCCCTGCCGTACTTAACTGAGGCTCTTAGACAACGCGAACACACTCTTACCCCTAGCCACCCGGATGTGGCCATTAGCCTCAACAACCTGGCGCTCCTGTATCAAGCCCAAGGGGAGTACGCCAAGGCCGAGCCGCTTCATCAACGGACGCTGGCCATCAGGGAGAAGGCCCTGGGGCCCGACCATCCCGACGTGGCGACGAGCCTCAACAACCTGGCAGGACTGTATCGAGCCCAAGGGGAGTACGCCAAGGCCGAGCCGCTTCATCAACGGGCGCTGGCCATCAGGGAGAAGGCCCTGGGGCCCGACCATCCTGACGTGGCGATGAACCTCAACAACCTGGCGGCGCTGTATTACAGCCAAGGGCAGTACAGCAAGGCCGAGCCGCTCTTTCAACGAAGTTTTTGGATTGCCCATAATGGTCTTGGGCCCAAGCACCCAACCGTTAAGCAAGTCTTTGCCAATTACCAGGCTAGCTTGAAAGGCAGCGGGCAACCTCACAGTGAGAATGATGTGTGGGAAAAACTAAGCTCGTCGAGCTATGCCCCAACCAGCAAGACCTCCTCGCCCTAAGGTAAAAGGAGCTCCTATGTTCCCACACTATATTCGTAGCCGGGTTACTGCTTTCACTCATATACCCATCCGATATGGCTTCTCCTTGATGTTTCTTGTCGGTCTGTCATTGACTCTGCTGGGATGCGATCCGGAAGATCTGATTAATGGGTATTTCAAACAGATGGGATTGACTCGTCTGGCGGTGCTCCAGGCGGATGTTCAGCCGGGCACAATCATCCTGATGAAGGGAAGCGAGGCCTTTCTGGGAGACCATGTTCTCGATTATGTCGATCAACCGCTCGATCCGTCTCATGACTATGGCACGTTCGGCGGGTCCGTCAGGGATGAGGTCGATGCCATATTGCGGAAGTTTTCCGGGAGCACCGCGCTCTCTGGGAAAGCGGCGATGAGTTTCCTCACCAGCGTGTTTCGACTGAGCCCGAGTCTGGACTTGGGCTTGACTGGAACTGTGTCTATTGCATTACCAGACGCGAGAGTGCGGAAGATGAAGGTGGCAGATCTCGAAAAGTTTTTGAGCCGGAATGAGTCCCTGACGTTTCAGAAGAAAGTATACGAATGGAATCAACAGGGCTTGTCGCCCTATGTAGCCTATGAGGTCTACCGTGCCAAGTCTCTCAAGATTTCGTCAGCAGAGGGGAAGGATGTCGCGCCATCCTTGAAAGCCAATACCATCACACCTCTTCCAATTGAGAGCAATATCAGCGTGGTCTATAAGAAAACTGTCTCCAACGAATTGATCGTGGCAGGGGACCGCTATTATGCCTTCGCCGTGAGAACCGCCAAGCTCATAGTGGATACAGAGCAGGCCGTGACTGTTGATCGCACTGATTTCGTGAAGCCGGAGAAATGGGGGATTAAGTCTGCCGGCACTGATGATCAATATGCAGCGCCCTTGGCAAAGAATTTTGGACCCGTCACCTTAAAATCTGGCCTCCCACCCGACATGTAAGAGGCTCTATGTTGAGGAGTGGAGGGGTACAAAGCCATCGACCGTTAGATCTTGAATCGTCTTTTTGTTCTCACCCGCACCGTCTGACTTTCTCGGCTCTCATTCTGCCCTCCCAACTACCTGATAGCTTTCTTCCTGCCTCGCTGGACCAGTCACGCAGGTTGAAATAGTCCACTATTGGGAGCTTCGTTGACTTTGGGAATTCCGGTCCCATAGGATGACAGGCATGCAGGATGCAATCCACATCCACGTGAACGGGCAGGCACAGACCTGGCGCAACGGCGCAACGGTCGCCGAGCTGTTGCAAGACCTGGATATTCAAACGGAGCGGGTGGCTGTGGAGTTGAATCTCGAAATCCTCGATCGGGCGGCATTTGGTCAGCGTCAGATCAAGGATGGAGATCGGGTTGAAATACTGAGTTTTATCGGGGGTGGGTCATTCTAAGAGGATAGTATGACGGACGATCGACTAGTGATTGCGGGGCGTGAATTCAAGTCCCGGTTATGGGTCGGAACGGGAAAATACAGAGACTTTGTCGAGACGCAAAAGGCCATTGAAGCGTCGGGTGCCGATGTGGTGACGGTCGCGGTTCGTCGGGTGAACATCACCGATCGCTCGAAAGACAATCTGCTCGATTACATCGACCCGAAGAAATACACGATTTTGCCCAACACGGCCGGCTGCTATACGGTGGAAGATGCGGTGCGATATTCACGTCTGGCTCGTGCGGCCGGTGTTTCCGATTTGGTGAAGTTGGAAGTGCTGGGCGACGAGAGGACCCTGTTCCCTGATACGGCCGGTTTGATCGAAGCCGCCAAGATCCTCATCAAGGAAGGATTTATCGTCCTTCCGTATACGAATGACGACCCGATTGTGGCGAAGAAGCTCGTGGATATCGGGTGTCCGGCGGTCATGCCGTTAGCCGCGCCCATCGGGTCCGGGCTCGGGATTCGTAATCCGTACAACCTGAAAATCATCATGGAAACCGTCAAGGTGCCGATTATCGTCGATGCCGGTGTCGGCACGGCGTCGGACGCAGCCTTGGCGATGGAATACGGCGCCGACGCGGTGCTCATGAATACGGCCATTGCCGGTGCGCAGGATCCCCTTGCCATGGCGGAAGCGATGAAGTACGCGGTTCATGCCGGTCGTCTGGCTTACAAGGCCGGTCGCATTCCTCGGAAGCTCTACGCGACGGCGAGTAGCCCGATCGAAGGGATGCTCTAAAGTAGTTTTGAGTGATGAGTTGTGAGTTTCGTCAGTTAGGAAGAGCAACGTGAGCGATCTTCACTCCGATTTCTCAATGCTCAGCACTTCGGTTTCAGCCCCCCAGCGATGCCTTCGATAGACTTTCGGTTGCTCCTGGTCACGGATCGTCACCAGACTCACGGACGTCCTCTTGTAACGGTCCTTCATGAAGCGATCAAGGCTGGCTTACCGGCTATTCAGATAAGGGAGCGTGATCTGTGCACCAGAGACCGGCTCTCGTTGGCGCAAGAAATTCAAATGCTGTCAACGGCTGGATTTGTGTCGTTGATCGTCAACGATCGCGTCGATCTGATGATGGCGCTGAATTTGGACGGTGTGCACCTTCGCTCCGACAGTTTGCCTCCCCTCTCAGTGCGTCAGCTGATCGGACCACGTCGATTAATGGGGGTCTCCACGCATTCGGTAGAGGATGTGCAACGTGCGAATCAAGGCGGCGCCGACTATGTCGTGTTTGGTCCCATTTTTGAGACTCCGTCGAAGCGTTCGTTCGGGCCTCCGCTTGGGCTTGATCTCCTTGCTGATGTCTGCCGTCGATCGGCCGCCCCTGTTCTTGCCATCGGAGGGATCACCTGCGAACGAGTGCGGGACGTTCGTCGAGTCGGTGCGCACGGAGTTGCCGTGATCGGAGCGCTGTTGACTCGTGACGACATCGGCGGAGCCGTCCGAGAGTTCACACGTGCTCTGGAGACGTGATACGGCCTGGCGCAGCGGGGACAAGTCTCGCGCGAGATCGTCCGTTGGAGTTGACCACCCCTAGGTCGGGTGTTAGAATCCGACCACCAGATTATTCGCGCGTAGGCTCGATGTCACGAACTATTCGTGTCGTCCGGATATGGCGGAAAATAAGGGCCAGCCAAATCGACTCCGGTCCCTCCGAGATTCTGTCAAGAAGATTACGAAGCGGCTGTCTGAGGGGAATGAGGAGATGATTCACAAGAACGACGAACACGCGCGCGAGATGGACAAGCTTCGTGTTCAGATCCAGTCGATGGAGGAAGAAATCCGTCGACTCTACCAATCGCGCTACCAACTCGATCAAGCCAATAAGCAGAACGAAAAACTCGTCGCCACGCTGCAGGAAGCGAAGGCCCAAATCGAGGCGCTGCGTACTGAGGTGGAAAAACTGACGGCGCCGCCGTCGGCCTATGCCATTTTCTCCAGTATGAATGCGGACGGGACCGGAAATGTTTATGTGTCCGGACGGAAAATGAAGGTCAGTCTTCATCCCTCGATCAAGCGCAGTGAGTTGCAGAAGGGACGAGAAGTCGTCCTGAATGAAGCGCTCAACGTGATCGAGGTCAAAGGGTTCGACAGTCAGGGAGAGGTGGTTCGACTCAAAGACGTGTTGGAAGGGGCGCGGGCATTGGTCACGCTCCATTTCGATGAGGAAAAGGTCGCCGAGCTCGGCGACCCGCTGCTTGCTGAGCGGCTGAGCGTGGGGGATCACTTGTTGTACGATTCTCGCTCCGGGTATGTCATTGAGAAGCTGCCGAAGTCCGAAGCGGAAGAACTCGTGTTGGAAGAGGTCCCGGATGTCGACTATGAGCACATCGGAGGCCTCCAGAAAGAATTAGAGCAGGTACGCGATGCCGTTGAACTTCCGTTCCTGCATCCCCAGGTATTCTCCGAGTATAAGCTCAGCGCACCGAAAGGGGTTCTACTCTATGGCCCACCCGGCTGTGGAAAGACGCTGATCGCCAAAGCCGTCGCCAATTCGATCGCCAAGAAATTAGGCCATCGGGCAGGCAAGGAAATTCGGAGCTATTTTCTTCATGTCAAGGGCCCTGAATTGCTCAATAAGTATGTCGGGGAGTCGGAGCGTCAGGTGCGTGAAGTGTTTAAGAAGGCGAAAGAACGGGCAGACGACGGTCATCCGGTGATCGTGTTTTTCGATGAGATGGATGCGCTCTTCAGAACCCGTGGGACAGGCGTGTCCTCGGATATCGAATCGACGATCGTTCCGCAGTTTCTCTCTGAGATTGATGGGGTCGAGCGATTGCGCAACGTCATCGTCATTGGGGCCAGCAACCGTCAGGATTTGATCGATCCCGCGGTGCTTCGTGCCGGTCGATTGGACGTCAAGGTCAAAGTGGGGCGACCGGATGCCGCGGCTGCCCGTGACATTTTCTCGAAATATATCTCAACGGACCTCCCTTTTGCCGCCGAGGATCTGGAACGGCATGGAGGCGATCGACAGGCCCTGGTCAATCAATTGACATCCCTGACGGTCGAGACCATGTACGCAGCCAGCGAGGAAAATAAGTTCATTGAAGTGACCTACGCCAACGGCGAAAAGGAAGTTCTGTACTTCCGGGACTTCGCCAGCGGAGCCTTGATCGAAGGGATTGTTTCGCGCGCGAAAAAATTTGCCGTGAAGCGTGTGATCGCGAAAGAGGGAGCCGGTCTGTGCTCGGACGACTTGATCCGCGCCATCCGTGAGGAGTTCAAGGAACACGAGGATCTTCCCAATACGACCAATCCGGACGATTGGGCAAAAGTTGCCGGAAAGAAGGGGGAGAAGATCGTTCATATCCGGACCATCAGCGGTGGGCCTGCCGATCATCGTCAGATTGAAACCATCAGTACCGGCCACTATCTCTAACTATCCTATGCCAGACCACACATCCACGAATCGCATGCGTGTGCTTGGGACTGAAACCGAGTTCGGCATCGCGACAAAAGATCCATCCGCGATGGACCCTGTGTCGGGCTCATTCGCCGTGATCGGACATTACCCGAGACTTCCGGTTCCGTGGGCGCTCTGGGATTACGAAAACGAAAATCCACTTTTGGATGCCAGGGGATTTGAAGTTGACGGCGAACGAGAACGTCCCAATCCGGACTATAACCGGCAGCTGAATAAGGTGTTGGCGAACGGCGGACGGTTATATGTCGATGGAGCTCATCCGGAATACTCGACGCCGGAGTGTTCGAACGCTAGAGAGATCGTGGCGTTCGAACGGGTCGGGGAGCGCATTCTCTCGGCATGCCTTCAGGAAATGGCTCGGGTGAGAGGAAGTGAGCAGTATGTCTTATACAAGAACAATTCCGACGGCAAGGGCAACAGTTACGGATACCACGAAAACTATTTAGTCTCAAGGTCCGTGCCGTTTGACAGGATCGCCCGGGTGTTGACGCCGTTCCTTGTCACGCGGCCGATTTTCTCCGGAGCAGGAAAAGTCGGGGCTGAAAATCAGACCAGTCCGACGGAATATCAAATCTCGCAGCGCGCCGACTTTTTCGAATGTCTCATGGACCTCAACACGATGGTCAAACGGCCGATCATCAACACGCGCGACGAACCGCATGCCGATGCGGCAAGGTTTCGGAGACTCCATGTCATCACGGGTGACGCCAACATGGCGGAACTCTCCACCTATCTGAAGGTAGGAACGTTGGACATCGTCTTGGATTTGCTTGAGTCAGGAGCCGATTTGCCTCAGTTCGAACTGGATGAGCCGGTTCGTGCGTTCAAACAGGTGTCCCGCGACCTGGATGTGAAGGACACCCTGAAACTATCGGGTGGAAGGCCTACTACGGCTCTTGCCGTCCAGCGGGCGTACCTGAGCGCTGCCAAGACGTTTTATGCCTCGCAGGATCGCAGTTCTTCTACTCACGATGTGTTGTTTCGTTGGGAGGATGTGTTGAATCGGCTCGATCGCGATCCGCGACTGTTGGTGAACGCGTTGGATTGGGTCGCCAAGCGGCATATGATCGAGTCCTATATGGAGCGTAAAGGGTGTGGATGGGATGATCCTCGAATGAAACTGATGGATCTCCAATATCATGATGTCCGCCCGGACAAGGGATTGTTCTACACGTTGGAGCGTAGTCGCCTCATCGAGCGAATCGTTGAGGAAGACGATATTCAACGGGCGGAGCTCAATCCGCCGACAGGTACGAGAGCGTATTTTCGTGGGCGTTGTGTCAGTAAGTTTGCGAAGGCATTGTACGGGGCCAGTTGGACGTCGGTGCTGTTCGACGTCGGCAATACGACGATCAAGAAAGTGCCTCTGATGGATCCTCATCGAGGGACGCAGGCCTTGACACAAGAGCTGCTCGATACGACCGATTCAGCCGATGCCCTGATCGAAAAACTCACGGTGTGACGAATGGCGGTCCCAAGCCCACAATGAAGCTGCCCTATCTTCCCGACCACGACGGCTCCAGTTTTTTTGATTTCGTCTCCACACATCATCCTGAGCTGGCATTACGAAGCCATGGAATGGCGGTGGGTCCCGACCAGGTGCGCGCTGTCGGACCGATCGCTGTGCCCTCCGCCACGACCGTACTGGCCCTCAAGTATCAGCAGGGTGTCGTGATTGCCGGAGACCGCCGAGCCACGGAAGGGTTTCAGATCGCAGACCGCCGAATCGAAAAAGTTTTCAAGATCGACGACTGGTCGGCCATGGCAATCGCTGGAGCGGCCGGTCCTTGCATCGAGATGGCCAAGTTATTTCAGACCGAGTTGGAGCATTACGAAAAGCTGGAAGGTATGCCGCTCTCCTGTGAAGGGAAGGCCAATAAACTTGGTCAGATGGTCAAGGCCAATCTTCCGATGGTGTTTCAGGGACTGGTCGTCATGCCGTTGTACGTCGGGTATGACGTGAAACGCGGCGAGGGCCGCATCTTCAAGTACGACATCACCGGCGGGCGGTACGAAGAATCCGATTACCATGCGATCGGTTCCGGTGGGAAAGATGCCCGCAACACCATGCGGGAACATTTTCAGCGGCATCTCCACGAGGGAGATGCGATCAAATTAGCCTTGTTGGCGCTCTACAATGCCGCGGACGACGATGTCGGGACCGGCGGACCGGATCTCGTGCGGGGAATTTACCCCACGGCGAAGGTCGTCACCGCCCAAGGCATCATCGACGTATCAGACGACACACTGCGTACCGTCTGTGACGATGTGATGGCGGCACGTCGTTCAAGGGAGACGTAATCATGCCGATGCCCTATTACGTGTCCCCTGAACAGATGATGCAGGATAAGGCTGAGTATGCCAAGAAGGGGATTGCCAAAGGCCGATCGATCATTGCGATAGAGTATAGCGACGGCATTTTGTTGACGGCAGATAATCCGAGCGCCTCGCTGCACAAGGTTTCGGAAATCTACGACAACATCGCGTTTGCGGGAGCCGGCAAGTATAGCGAGTTCGAGAACCTTCGGAAGGCGGGCATCCGCCACGCTGATCTCAGAGGATTCATGTATAGCCGGGAAGATGTGACCGGCCGCTCGCTCGCAAACGGGTATTCGCAAAGCCTGGGGACTGTGTTCAGCCAGGAAATGAAGCCGCTTGAGGTGGAGATCCTCGTAGTGCAAGCCGGTGGTAACGATTATCCGAACGAGATCTATCGTATCTCCTTTGACGGCAGCATCATCGATGAGAAGAACTTTGCCGTGATAGGCGGACGATCTGACGTGGTACACACCGTGTTGAAAGAAAAAAGCCCCGGCCAGGTTCCGCCCTTAGATGTCGCGTTGAAACTGTGTGTCACGGCGCTGGAGCAAACGGCCAATCAAAAGCTGCAGCCGGAAGGGTTGGAAGTCGCGGTCTTGGACCGAACCCGTACAGGCAGAAAATTTCGGCGGTTATCGATCACCGACGTTCGACACATCCTCTCTCCCTGACCCTCTGCTTTCCGTAGAGGCCTCCTTTGTTGAAGATCCGAAAAGCAGCGTATAATCTAGGTGAAGGCCTTTCATGATGTCTGCGGGTCCCATGAAACAACGGATATTCGGTCTCGAAAACGAATACGGCCTCATCTTTTCCCCTAACGGCCGTATCTATCTCCCTATGGAAAAGGTTCTGGGCTACATCTTTGAAGGACTGATCCCGAATAGTTGGCCGTCGAACGCATTCTTGGTCAACGGGGCTCGGTTCTATCAAGACACCGGCTGTCACCCCGAATACTCGACTCCGGAGTGCGACAACATCCATGAACTCGTGGTCCACGATAAGGCAGGCGAGCGCTTGTTGGAAGCCTGCCTGCCTGCAGCGGAGGAACGGTTACGAGAGGAAGGATTGTCGGGGGAAATCTATATTTTCAAGAATAACACGGATTCTCTGGGGAATACCTACGGATGCCACGAAAACTTCCTCATGCGACGCGATGTCGATTTTTGGAAAGTCACCGAACAGTTGATCCCGTTTTTCGTCACACGGCAAGTGTTCAGCGGGGCCGGTAAAGTCCTGAAAGTGTCGGGGAAGCCGCAATATTTCATCTCCCAGCGCGCGCAACATATTCACGAGAAGACGTCATCATCGACGACGTCTTCCCGAAGCATCATCAATACCCGCGACGAACCCCATTCGGACGCCGAACGGTATCGGCGCCTCCATATCATCGTCGGGGATTCCAACATGTCGGAGTATGCCACCTACCTCAAAGTGGGAACGGCCGCACTTGTTTTGTCGATGATCGAAGAGGGGTACACGGTGCATGGGTTGGAACTCGAGGATCCTGTCAAGGCGATCCGAGAGGTCTCGCGGGATCCGACCCTGAAGAAGAAAGTGAAACTCGATGACGGCCGGCAGATGACTGCCATTGAAATTCAGATGGCCTATCTCAAAAGGGCCGGAGAATATCTGAACCAACAGGCACATGAACCCATTCTGGACGATGTGTGGGATAAATGGGAACGGATGCTCCGGCAGCTGGAAGAAGATCCGATGCAACTCATCCATCAAGTCGATTGGGTCACGAAGAAACATTTGATCCAATCCTATGTGGACAAGAAGAATTGCGGGTGGGACGACCCGAGAGTGTTTCTCCTCGATTTGCAGTTCCATGACGTGAAGCGGACGAGAGGGTTATACTACCTGATGGAATCGCGTGGGCATATCGAACGAATCGTCGAGGAAGAGGCCGTCCAACGGGCGATGTCCACCCCGCCTCAGACGACCAGGGCCAAGGTCCGTGGGGATTTCATTCGATTCGCTCGCGCCAAGAATCGATCCTATACGGTGGATTGGACGTATCTGAAGCTGAACGGGTATTGGGAGGAAACCATCCTCTGCATGGACCCCTTCAGCGCGGTGAATCGACGGGTCGAAGAACTGATTTCTCAAGTGTCCGGAGGGCGGTTCTATCGATGAAGCCGACACGCGATCTGAGCGCTCGATGCCGTACCCTGCTAAGGCGTTTCGTGCTCGGTGCCGTCGGTATGCTTGCCGGTTGTCTGCTCGTCGGTCTCGTTCCGGGAGGGTCTGTACCTTCTGCTCAGGGGGTTGGTGCGAGCTATACCGGGAAACAGGGAGAAATTATCGTCGTCAAAGTTCCGGTCGATGATTCAGCCGCTCGCGTGCAGGGGAAATTCCTGGGTCGCACCGTTAGCTTCTTTCTCGACACTCGACTCGAAGAACCGAAAGGATTTGTCGGATTGCTCGGCATAGACTTACAGGATGAGCCTGGGACTCATGAATTGACCGTCGAGCTGCAGACGGATCAGCAGAGTCACACGCTCCGCTACAGCGTATCAGTCGTCAAAGAGAAATTTCACGTCGAGCACCTCACGTTGCCAAAAGACAAGGTCGATCTCGATGAAAAAAGCTTGGCGCGATGGAAAGCCGAACAGGAACAGGTGAAAGAAGCCCTCGCGACGGATTCTCAGAGCAAACTCTGGCACCAGGGCTTCGTGGAGCCGGTGAGCGGCAAACGAACCGGGATATTCGGCAGCGTGAGAATCATGAACGGCCAGGCTCGGAATCCGCACAATGGCGAAGACATCGGGGCTCCACTGGGCACTGTCGTCGCCGCGACGAACGAGGGGGTGGTGCGTCTCACCGTCGATCATATTTTCTCCGGGAAGGGTGTGTTTCTGGACCATGGGTTGGGTTTCTATTCGATGTATTTTCATCTGTCCGAAGTCCTGGTCAAGGACGGCGAGCAGGTGAAAGCCGGACAGATCGTCGGGAAGGTAGGAGCCACCGGTCGAGCCACCGGTCCGCATCTCCATTGGGGCGTGAAACTCAACGGTGCGCGCGTGAATCCCTATGCCTTGCTGGATTTACCATTTAAAGGAACAGTGCAGTCGGCAGCTCCTGTATCGTCCGGTGATCCGACTTCCAGCGTTGGCGCGCCGGCTCCATAGTTGCCACCGGTCTCATTCCCTGCCATCCGCATGATTTCTGGTTGACCTCGCCCCACCGCGAGAATACCATTTTGGAATGAGGCATCCGCCATGAGAATCTTCTTGTTCCTCTGCTCGGCGCTTTCCCTTCTGCTCGCAGCGCATCGTTTTTCGATCGCTGAGGGGACGGGGCAAAATCAGAGTGGGTTGTTCTTTCTCCTCATCGGCATCCAGCTGCTGATTACCGCAGCACTGATCAGTCACCATCGAGAAGAACGCGCCACCAAGTCACCGACGTCGACCGAAAAGGAAGATCGCAACGAGGCCAGGCAAAGCAGGGGGAAAGCTTCGGAAGAACAAGGGACAAATTTCTGAGGGACAACGAGCTTGCCAGGTTGGATTAATCAGATGGGGTCTTGATCTGAGCAGTTCTCCTCCCAAACGCGACCATTGCGTCAACTGCCTCTGAAGCTCTGAAATGGACCTAGCCGATCTCTCACCTTGTGGAGCAGCAAGATTCTCTCATTTGGAGGAACCGATGCGATTTGTCGTGGCAACAGTATCGAGTTGCACTTTATTGTTTTCAAGTGGATGTGCAAACACAATCGGCGGAAAACCAGCAACTGATTACGCGCAGGCAGCCAGCAACGCCTTACAGTCGGGAGACTGGGCAACAGCACGGATGTACCTGAGCAAAGCCATAGTCGATGCCCAACTAGGGCGTCCTAATCCGGCGCAACTCGCAGTCCTCCACTATGAGCATGGCCGTGCTTCTGGAGTTGTTTGCGATTTTTCCGAGGCTGAGAAATCCCTTATCCGAGCGTATGAATTGGACAAGCAAGCAGGTGATCCTACCTACATATCTCTCCTCGAACTTGGCCGGCTTATGTTGGAGCAAAAGAAATTTGTTGAAGCAGCGGCATACTATGAGCGAGTGATTCCTGAGCTTGAAGCAAACCGAGCCTCGACGGAAGACCCGATTGGTTTCGCTGATATTCTCGATGAATATGCGATTGCCCTACGGAACGTCAATAGGGCGGCCGAGGCGCAGGTTCTTGCTACCCGTGGGGCAAAAATACGATCGGCGAATGCCGGGAAGGTTTCGATAACAGACCGTACTCCTTATGGCCAGAAGTGTACGCCTGGTTGAAATGGTAGAGCGTCAGCGGACACAAACGGGTGCTTCTGAAGCGGCAGTCACAGTAGCCCCAAGCAGACAAAATTAGATGGATGGATACTTTCTATGACCGGGCGCCATCGAGCTCGGAGCACCGATATGTGGTGTCGCTATCTTCCGGTAATTCGAGAATCGCGTGACTCTCTCAATACACAATGGGCGGGCGTTTGCCGTTGACGAGCAACAGCAGCCGTTTAAATTGTAATGGCTTGTCGGGATCACGCGTATAGTGGGTGGGATCTTCTAAGACTTCGACCTCGCTGAGCGGGATAGACAGTTTCTGCCGGATATGAGGGATGCTGGTTTCCAGCTCCAGCTCCAGGTCCACTAATCGCTCGCTGCATCCGGTCACGATGGTGTTGATATCTCCTTGATCGTCGAACTGCACCGTGACCCGTTCTTCAGGATTGATCCAAGGCGTGATGAGGGCCATCTTGTCCGCAGGACTCATGGCGAAAGCCTTACCCATGCTTTTATCATACCTCTATCGGTTCCATCGACGTCACTAGGGTATTCCCGCAGTTAATCAGGCGAGATGCCCAACCCTCCCATCAACGGCATCAAGCTTTCTTCTCTTGGTCCCTTTCCCTGCCTCGATGCATCACTGATTTCTTCGAGGAGTTGGGCGGCTTCGGGGCTCAGCTGTTTCAACTTTTCTCCAAGTTGCCCGGACGTCAAACCTTGTTGAATCTCGGTATCCGAGATTTTCCCGTCCTTGACGCCCTGCTGGAGGATCTGTGCTAGAGACTGCACTTTTGCCAGGATGTCGGGGGGCATACCGTTCAGGATGCTGACCGCGTCGTGCCGACCACCTCCACTCTGAGCAAGGGTTGGAATGGCCGACGAAAGCAAAAACCCACAGAGAGCAATTATCAGTTTTCCTGATAAACCCATCGTAGCCTCCTCTTTTGGCATCATGAGTTGAGACTCCAACCCACTCGATCCTTGCAGGATGTCTGCCAATTCTCGCTCAGAAGGAGGATGATGGTTTAGAGGGAAGAAATAGGGTCAAGTGCACTCGCGCATTAACCGATACAGTTCCATACCCATTTGAGAAATCGAGGGATTTTGGGGTTGACCTCATTGAGGACGGAGAGGAGCACTGATGCTTGAGGAGTGGGTATTTCCGGACGTGACGTGCTACTTAGTGGCCATTCTTGGCCTGCTCGTGGTGTGGCAATACTACCAGATGCAAATCATGGCCGGGCGAATCCTGGCCATCGATATCTTCGATCGCTCCGGCATTCGCATGTATATCTACGTGACGCCCAGTGACGACCATATCTGTGAGGTCTGTGCCGCATCGAATGGCTGCTTCTTCCTACCTTCCCAGGTCGCGAAGAAGAAGTTTTCGCCGCTTACCGGGGAATGTCAACGACCGATCCCCTGTATCGGGGTACTGATCGGACTGTACGGGGCTTGGTTGGAAGCAAGAGGTGTCTTGGAATACCTTCGGAAAAATGCCCCAAATGGCGGCATCCAGTTGTCTTCAGAAGAAGTGCGGGCATTGGTAAACGGGCAGTGGGAACGGTGCATCAGCGCCGACACGGATCGACTGGGGATCCATATGATCGAGGCTTTCAGCTATGAACAGATCAATCCAGAGGTCTCGATCGAAGCCTATCGGTATGTGGTGAACGAGGTGAAAGAAGTGCGGCATCTGATGTTTCTTGTTCCCGCCTACCTTCGACTCACGCAGTTGTTGCTACGTGCGGGAGAAGAGGCTGAAGCGCTTGAGACCATCGAGCGATTTGAGAACCGGTTCCCACCGACAAAACGCGGCCCCCATTTCCCATCATATGAGCAGAGGGAATCCCTGAAGACGAAAAAGACCCAACTACTGAACGACCTGCCCCTCCAAATGTCGGCCTAAGAACCACCAAGGGTCCGCGGCTGTCCGGCCTCCGCGGTAGCCTGCTACGGCGGATGGATCCAGCGGTGAGCTTCCACGCAACGACGATTGACTCAGTAACCGTTCAATAATTGGATTCGAGGCTGGTCGGTGTCTTGTTGAGGACGGTCGCGGCAGCCTGGGACAGGGCCGCGTCGTGGTGGTGGTCGGGCGAATAGATGCGAAACTGGATGAGTCTTGTGGGCAGAAGATCCAAGAATTCTTCCAGCGGCTCGGTCGAAACCTGACCCGTCCCGGGGTCGTACACGTAGAGAGGATTTCCACGGCTGTCCTTGGGGTCAGGACGTGGATCCAACAGGGCCATGTCCACACGAAACGGCAGCCGTTTCAAGCCGGAGGGCAGCTCCTTGGCGATCTGCTGTTCAAAATGTCGATGGCTAGGGAACGTCATGCCTCGTTCCTGTCCTTTTTCTTTCAGCGTCGTGCTATAGGCCATCTTCCATTTGACGTCTCGGCCTAGGATCCTGGCCCACTCCTGTCCCAACTGCCGACGGGCTTTGTGGCGTGCCTGTTTCCATCCTCGGACTTCTTCCAAGAGCGACCAATCGGTCAGGGTGCGATACCGCTCCATATTCTTGCGCGGATCGACGGGACAGAGCAGCTTCATCGTCTGACCGAAGATGTCCCGCAGGTGGATGTCGATCGCTCTGGTGGTGCGATGGAAATAGACGTTGGAGTAGAGATACATCCTGGTGTTCAGGAACATTTGGAGGGACGGAAGCCCGGTTTTGTGAATGGTGAACCCTTTCTCCGTCACGATCGTGTAATGGATCAACCTCGTCAGATCGACCGGGCCGACCGCCACACCGCACATATACGAGTCTCTCAAGACATAGTCCAGATTATCCCCGGTGTAACTTCCTGAGATCACAGGCTGAAGCATGTTCAACCAGCGAGGGAGGCGGGAATTGTCCTTATCTTTCTCCTTGAGGATCAGATGGGCAATCTGGTCGGGATTCAGCTCCTCTCCTTTCGCGAATGGTCCGGATGGGCTTCGGCGGATTTTTCTGATGAAGGAGGCCAATTGTTCACGGATGATGATCTGTCCCAACCGTTCATGGGTCAGGCCATGGGCATGGAGAAAATTGTCATCGAAAAAATGGCAAAACGGACCGTGTCCGATGTCGTGAACCAAGGCCGTCACTCGTAAAAGTTCCTCGACAAAATTGACCGACGGCACCTCTTTGACGACTTTCTTGAGAAAAGGATACAGATGCCGGGCGAATCGCCCTGCCACGTGCATCGTCCCGAGAGAATGCACGAATCGGGTATGTTCCGCCGAGGGATAGACCCAACGGGCACTCTGCAGCTGGTAAATGTATCGCAGCCGCTGAACCCAGGGAGAATCGATCAGGTCTTTTTCGGTGTGTTCATGTGGATCAGGACGCGCGTACGGTACGGTGAATGTGATGTACCTGTGGATGGGATCGGCGATGAGCGCCGATCCATCATATGGAGCGTTCGGTCGGTCTGCCGATTCCATGGTTAGCGGGCATCTTAGCCCACCCGGTCAGACGGCGGCAACGGTTCGGCCGATGGTTTGGCGGGCCTGGAGCGATGTTTGTGGAAAAACAAGTAGGCGGCCGGATAGGACAACAAGGCCCCGAGCAGGCTGAGAACGAGTCCTCCGAGCATGAAGGGGGCTGCGTAGGGAAGGACTTGTTGGTAGATGCCGCTGAAACTCAGATCTTGCCAGTCAAAATTCGGCACATCGCCCCGTCCCAAGAGCAAGGCACCGGTCCAGTAAGTTGCACCTAAGATCGGAATGATAGTCCAGGGATTGTTGATGAAGGCGCCCGTGAACAAGGCCAGGAAATTGAGTCCGAACAGCCAGGTGCACAGCACGACCATCGCCGTGTGCAGGCCATAGGCTGGTGAGAACGCGATGAATACACCCAGCGCAAATGCCAGCGCGGTGCGTTGCGGTGACTCCTGTAAGTGGAGTACCTGGCGTAAGAGTGTCCGGAACGATCGGGCTCCCCGCGCGGAAGGCTGGTGGCTCATATCGGACATCAGCGGAAATGCTCGTAGCTGGTGGCCGGCATCGGCTGCGTCCGACCGTCGGACGTCATCTGAATCCCGAATTGCTGGGAACGAATTGTTCCGATACGGGTCATGCGATAGCCTCTGGTTCCTGCCTGCCGGGCAATAGTATCGCAGTCGTGCGGAGAAGTGGTGAACAGCAGCTCATAGTCTTCGCCACCGGTGAGTGCGAGTTGAATCGGCGAGACTCCGATCTCCAGCGCATAGGCTCGACAGGCCGATGAGATCGGTAGTCTATCGAGGTCCACCTCTGCACCGACTCGACTTGCTTCGCACAGATGTCGAAGATCTCCGGAGAGACCGTCTGACAGATCGATGGCGGCGGTGGCGAGCTGCCTGTCATTGAGCCACCGGCCTTCGGCGACCCTCGCGGTCGGGTGGGAATGGCGACGGACAAGAAATCGCCGATGGGAGCGTAAGAATTCGCCCTTCCTCTTTTCCGATGGTTGCGGGGTTGTGCTGTTCATCAAGAGATTGAGGCCTGCCAAGGAGTCTCCAAGAGTACCCGTGACATGGATGTGATTTCCCACTTTGGCTCCATGCCGAAAAAGCGCCCGATGCCTGCTCGTCGTGCCGACCAAGGTGATACTGAGAAAGAGGCCGGCCTTTGACGCCGAGGTGTCTCCACCGATGAGTGCCACGTCATGCAGGCGGCAAGCCTTCATTAAGCCGCGGTACAACTTGTCGATGTGGGACTGCTTCACTGTCCTCGGGATGGCGAGTGAGATGAGTAAATAGCGAGGCACGGCGCCCATCGCAGCAATATCGCTGAGGTTGGCCATGACGGCTCGGTAGCCGACCGACTCAAGGGGAACCGACTTTAGGTCGAAGTGGATTCCTTCGGCAAGCAGGTCCGTTGTGAGATGCCACCAGGTTTGGGCGGAAGTCTCGATCACGGCTGCATCGTCCCCGATGCCTTGAACGAGCCCTGGCGTGTGACAGGCAAATCGCTGTTCGAGAGATCGGATCAGGGCAAATTCTTGAAGGGGGGCGTTGGCCGAACGACGGGCCACGGCACTATCCTATGACCGTACAGGCTCTCGGTTTGCCATCACCGTGGCGGGAAGTTCATGCGACCGGCGGCCTTTGCCTGGTCGTAGGGGGCGGATGCGCGCCGGTGCCGGAGGGGTCGATGGTTTCCTAGAGGCAGGCGAAGTCTTAACGCCTCGGCGGAGGGCGATCTTCATGACATCGTCCATGGTATCGACGAACGCCAATTGAATGCCTTTGAGGAGATGTTTAGGGATTTCCTCAAGGTCCTTCCTGTTCCGACGTGGGAGGATTACTGTGGTGAGCTTCGCCCGTTTTGCGGCCAAAATTTTTTCCTTGAGTCCCCCGATCGGAAGCACGCGACCGCGCAAGGTGATTTCTCCGGTCATGGCTAAATCTCGTCTTGCGGGAGTACCGGAAAAGGCAGAGGCGATGGCGGTGGCCATCGTGATGCCGGCCGAAGGACCGTCTTTGGGAATCGCCCCGGCCGGCACATGGATGTGCAGGTCTTGTTTGCTGAACATCGCGGGGCTGAGACGCAAGGTTTTTTCTCGTGAGCGGACGTAGCTGAGCGCCGCCTGGGCGGATTCTTTCATCACATCTCCCAGATGGCCGGTGAGGGTCAATTGGCCTTTCCCCTTCATCACCGTCGCCTCGATGTACAGCACATCGCCACCCGATTCCGTCCAGGCTAGACCGGTCGCCACACCGATTTCGTCCTTCTCGAGTTCCGCTTCCGGCACATATTTCGGCACTCCCAGATATTTATGGAGATTGGACGGCTCGATCGGAAACCCCAAACCTTTGCCCTCGGCGACTTTCTTTGCAACCTTACGCATCACATTGGCGATCTCGCGCTCAAGGTTCCGCACGCCGGCCTCGCGCGTGTAGTGCGAAATGATCTGGCGGATCGCCGGTTCCGTAAGGCGGACATGTTTGCTGGTAATCCCATGCTCTTCGAGCTGCCGGGGAATCAGGTATTTCTGGGCGATGCCGAGTTTCTCCTCTTCGGTGTACCCGGGGATCTCGATGATCTCCATGCGATCGCGCAACGCGGGAAGGATCGGATCGATCACATTCGCGGTGGTGATGAACATCACTTCGGTCAGGTCGAATGGGACGCCGAGGTAGTGGTCGGTGAACGCACTGTTTTGCTCAGGATCGAGGACCTCCAGCAAGGCTGCCGAGGGGTCGCCCCGAAAATCCATCCCGACCTTGTCCACCTCGTCGAGCATGAACACAGGGTTGCCGGTGCCCGCCTGCTTCATGCCCTGGATGATGCGCCCCGGTAATGCGCCGACATAGGTGCGGCGGTGACCGCGGATTTCGGCTTCATCCCGCACGCCGCCCAAGCTGATCCGTACAAACTCGCGCCCCAATGCGCGGGCGATCGACTTTCCCAACGATGTTTTTCCAACTCCCGGTGGGCCGACGAAGCAGAGGATCGGCCCCTTCATCTTCTCTTTCAGTTTGCGGACGGCGAGGTATTCGAGAATCCGCTCCTTGACCTTTTCGAGGTCATAGTGGTCGTCGTTCAATACCTTGGCGGCGGCTTTCAGCTCGAGGTTATCCTTCGACCGCTTCGACCATGGTAATTCGACCATCCATTCCAGATAGGTTCGCACCGTCGCGGATTCGGCAGTATCCGGGTGCATCTTTTCGAGACGCTTGAGCTGTTTTTCCGTCTCTTTCAGGACCTTGTCGGGCATCTTGGCATCTTTGATGCGCGTGCGGAATTCCGTGATTTCTTCCGCCCGCTCATCAAGTTCACCCAACTCCTTTTGAATGGCTTTCAGTTGTTCCCGCAGAAAGTACTCCCGTTGGGTCTTGTCCATCTCGCCCTTGGCTTGCGCCTGAATCTTTTGCTGCATGGAGAGGACTTCGATTTCCTTCCCGAGAATGTCGCTCACTTGACGAAGGCGTAGAATCGGATCGGAGATTTCCAAGACGGCTTGGGTGGCGTCGACCTTGAGGCCGAGATTTGAGGCGACCATGTCGGCCAATCGGCCCGGCTCTTCGAGGTTTTCGATGACGACCATGACATCGGGGATCAAGACTTTCCCCAAGCTCACGATTCGTTCGATCTGCTCTTTCACGGTCCGCATGACGGCTTCCGCCTCAAGGGCCGTGGCGGTCGATTTCGTATCAATCAGTTTGTCGATCCGAACGGAGTAGTAGGGGTCGGTCTGAATGTATTTGGTGATCTTCGCCTTGGCGATGCCTTGCACCAGGATTTTGATCCGCTCATCGGGCAGCTTCAACATCCGCATGATGAGGCCGACGGTGCCGATGGCATGGATGTCTTTCGGAGCGGGGTTCTCGACGTCGAGTGCTTTCTGAGTCGCGAGGAAGATCATCCGATTGCCGGCCAGGGCTGCTTCGATGGCCTTGATCGACATGTCGCGGCCGACGAACAGGGGAAGCACCATATAGGGAAAGACGACGATATCTCGGACCGGCAACAGCGGGAGCTGACCGGGAACCTCGATGTTTTGTGGAGGCTGAATCTCTTGTTCGTTTTGGTCGGTCATGTGCTTGCCCGTTCTATATCGCTAAGCGGCTGGTCCGATGGACCGGGTTATGCAACGACTCTGCATGTGTTTGAGCGCCATGGTTTCTCTGGCCTATGAGCCCTGGTGTTCCATCCTTCTGGAACTGAACGACCGATCAGAATTGCGCGATGCACCGGATCGGACATTCCGTTCACTATCAAGCCTGGTACAGCATGCTTGTTACTGGGGATCTCGCGACTGAGTGCCCTTCATGCCTGATGGGATCATCCTCGACGATTATTCGATGCGGTGTGCATTCTGGTCGAAAGGTAGTCGCGGAATTCTGACCCCAATGCCGGGTTTTTCAATGCGAACTCAACAGTGGCGATCAAAAATCCCAATTTGTCTCCGGCGTCGTGACGCTGTCCCTCCACCTCCAGAGCAAACATCGGAGTTTTTCTTGCCAGTGTCTTGAGTGCATCCGTCAATTGAATTTCACCGTTCTTTCCAGGGGCGGTTTTTCTCAGGATCGGAAAGATTTCCGGAGGAAGGACATATCGGCCGATCACGGCGAGCGTGGATGGGGCATCGGTCGGCGATGGTTTCTCAACCAAATCCTCAACCCGATGCAGGCCGTGAGCGAGGCGCTTAGGGGTCACAATTCCGTACCGGCTGACATCTGCCTTGGGAACCTCCTGCACTCCGAGCACCGCCCCATGCCGCTTTTTATAGATGTGGATCAATTGCGCGAGCCCTGGGACATCGGCGTCGATGATCTCATCCCCGAGAATGACGGCGAAGGGCTCATCGCCGATCAGATGCTGCGCGCACAACACGGCATGCCCCAGGCCGAGGGCTTCGGATTGCCGCACGTAACAGAAATTCGCGAGGTTCGAGATCTGTCGGATTTGGTGGAGCACCTGACTCTTCCCGGTGCCTTTCAAATTTTCTTCCAACTCGACCGAACGATCAAAGTGATCTTCGATGGCGCGTTTTCCACGGCCGGTAACCACTATGATGTCTTCGATACCAGAGGCCACTGCTTCTTCGACCGTATATTGAATGAGTGGCTTGTCGACCAACGGCAACATCTCTTTGGGGGATGCCTTTGTGGCGGGGAGGAAGCGTGTCCCAAGGCCGGCGGCGGGAATGATCGCTTTTCTGACAGTCAGACGTGACATGGAAGGATAGTATGTGATGGGGTGTATGAAGTCAAGAAACCGACGAACTCATCTCATCGAAGGCGACGTTTTTGTTCCTGTGCAGAAAAGACACGAACGACGCTCATGGACGAGACCTGTGCCCTGTCGGTTCTGCGGAATGGGGGTGACGGTCACGATCGATGCGATCCTTGAGAACGTCCGGAGAAGAGCCAAGCAAGACGTCCGGATCTCGAATCAAAAAAGTCGTATCGGAGCGGAGGGCGCTGCTTTACAATGCAGGATGACCTCAATATAATCCGGAAGTTTTGCGCGGACGGGTGGTTCAAGGATGTCCGCGTGGTAGAGCTGCCAGACTGTGGATTCCCGACAACGATCCTCTTGCGATTCAGTGTGTTCTCTAGAGCGGGAGGAACTGGTCGAGAACCGGCGCCATCGATAACGGAGAGGACCTGTGTGAGGGTTTCAGCCGCACGCCCTATCTCCATACTTTGCCACAGGAATCCTTATCGGTGATCGAACATGCCGTCTACAGCCCTCGATCGTTTCTGGTCGCGGCCATGGTCGTCTCCTTGTTGTGGGGCGTACTCGAAGCACTCGCTCAGGCACCCGACCTCAAGGTCGCTTCGATCGACATTCGGGGAGCCAAACGAATCGAAGTTCCGGCGATTGCCGGTCGGCTCACACTGAAGGTCGGCGACCGCTATTCTCCGGAAACCGTGCGCGGACAAGTGAAGATTCTATACGATACGGGTTTTTTCGAGGATGTGCAGATTGAAACAGAATCGATCGCTGAGGGGATGGCGGTGACCTTCGTCGTGCAGGAAAAACCGTTCATCACCGAGATTGTCTTCGACGGTAACGAGCAGTTGACCGACGAGAAGTTGAAGGAAAAAACGACCATCAAAAGCCAGACATTTCTTGATCCACAACAGGTGAAAGATAGTGCCGAGGCCATTCGCTTGGCCTACCAGCATGAGGGATATTTCAACGCGCAGGTTGTTCCCGTGACCGAGACGTTGGATGAGGAACGAAAGCGCCTGACCTTCCATATTACCGAGGGAGAGAAGGCGAAGGTTAAGACGGTGACGTTCGAAGGGCTGCATGCGGCAACGAAGAACGAGATGCTCGCTGTCATGTCGACTCGGGAATGGATTCCTTGGTACGGGCTCGTGACGAAGTTCAAGATGCCTTCGATGGTGTCCGACGCGGGCGTCTTGAAGCGTGAAGAGCTGGCCAATGATGTGGAGCGGATCAGGGAAGTACTCCTGAACAAAGGCTACTTCAATGTGCGGGTCGGTCAGCCGTCGGTGGAGCTTACCGACGATAAAAAATGGTTCCTCATCACCTACCACATCACCGAGGGAGAGCCGTTCACCATAGGAGAAATCGGGTTTCGAGGGCACACGGTGTTTGAGGAGCCGGAGCTTCGAGCGGGATTGAGGATGAAAGAGGGGGAAATTTTTCAGCGTGCCAAAATCCGAGATGAGATCTCCCGAGTCACGGAGCTGTATGGAAGCAGGGGGTATGCGTTCGCGGAAGTCGTACCCAGCGTGAATCCCAGCAATGAAGAACGGACGGTCGGCATCCTCTTCAACATCAAAGAAGGGCAGATGATGCGGATCCGACAGATCAACATCTACGGCAATGATAAGACACGAGACAACGTCATCCGGCGGGAAATACGAGTGGACGAACAGGATGTGATCGATACCGCCTCCCTGAAGCGAAGTTTCCAACGCTTGAACAACTTGAATTTCTTCGAAACGGTGGAGATCCTGCCGACACAAGTCGCGCCGGACAAGGTCGATCTGAATGTGCGTGTGAAGGAAAAGCCGACCGGGATGTTCAGCGTCGGCGGCGGGTTCAGCACATTGGACCAACTCGTGGCGGTTGCCGATATCACCCAAGCCAACATGGGCGGGTACGGCTATCTCCTGCGCGTCCGCGGGCAACTCGGTCAGCGAAGAACTCTCGGGTCCATCACCTTCCGCAATCCCTATCTGTACGACTCATTGACGTCGCTGCAGATCGATGGCTACCGCACGATGACGAATTACCTGAGTTATTTTGAGGAACGAACCGGCGGAAACGTCACACTCGGCCGTTGGATATCGGAATATGTGACGACCAGTATCAGTCTCTTCGGAGAAATACTCACCTACAGGGATCCTGCACCCGGTATCTGTCCGGATCTGGTTCCGATCGTGTGTCAACAGCTCGGGACGAACTCGAGTACAGGATTTCGGACGTCGATATTCAGAGATACCAGAGATTACTATCTCGATCCCAGAAGCGGCTGGCGTAGCGGCGGAGGGTTTGATGTCGGAACACCCTATTTGGGGGGCACCTACAATTTCATCAAATATTATGTGGACGTGGTCAAGTACACGCCCCTCCCATTCGATATGAGGTTTGCGGTGCGGGCTCGCGCGGGAGCGCTCGAGGCGCTGGGAGGAACAGACACTCCACTGAATGAACGGTTTTTCGTGGGAGGCATCAACACGGTGCGTGGGTTTTCCTTCGGACGGGCCGGTCCCACAGTTCCCACGACCCATTCCCCCTACGGCGCGGTCCGACAATTGATCTTCAACACCGAGTTGATCTTTACGATCTCCGCCGAGGCGAAATTGAACGGTGTGCTCTTTTTCGACTACGGGAAGGGTTTTGACAACGGTGAGCCGTGGTCGTTCAACTTGAGACCTGCTGCCGGTATCGAGGGGCGCTGGATTTCTCCCTTCGGTCCCTTGCGTGTCGCCTACGGGATCAACCTAGACCCACGACCCGGTGAGCGAGTCGGCGTGTTCGAGTTTACGATCGGGACCTTGTTTTAGTCGGAGCCTTGGCGTGGTACGTTGGAATGGGGTTCGATGGAAGCAATCGGGGGTACGGATCGAATGGGCGGTGATGTCGGCTTCGGTCGCCATGGTGCTGGTTCTGAGTGGATGTGCCGGAGGCGGGGGCAAAATCGACACCAAGATCGGCGTGATCAATTCACAGCGCTTGCTCAACGAGACGAGCGCTGGCAAGAAAGCCAAAGAGAATCTGACTGCTTTTTCGAAGAATCGACAGGCACTGATGGAATTGGAAGAAAAGGAGTTGCGGAGGATGGAAGAGGATTTTACCAAGCAGTCCTCTGTCCTCAGCCCTGCAGCGAAGCGAGATCGGGAAGAACAGTTTCGCCGACGCATGCAAGAGTACCAGCAAAAGGCCTCGGAATTGAATCGGGAAGTCCAGGAAAAACAAAAAGACGTGCTGGAAGGGTTTCGCGATAAGATCGAAACGGTCGTCGCAAAGGTTGCCAAGCGCCTTGGGCTGCAGGTTGTCGTTGATAAGAGCAAGGGTGGTCCGACCATCTATCATGAACCAGACATGGACATTTCAGGCCTGGTCATCGAGGAATTCAACCGCGAATATCCGTAATATCTGCTGGAGGTGGGTTATGACGGGGACAGCGAGAGTGATACTAGTAGGCATCGCGTTATCGCTGGTGCAGTGGGTGGAGCCGCTCTTCGCTGGGGACGTGCTCCGGGTCGGGGTCATGGATCAACAGATGGTGATGGAACGGACGAAGGGCGGGAAGCTGGCTTTGGAGGATGTGAAGGGATATTCCATGACCAGACAGAAGATCATCAATTCGGACGAGCAAGACATCAAGGATCTGCAACAGTCCTTACAAGATCCGAACGTCAAACTCACCGACCAGGCGAGACAAGAGAAAGAGGAGCAGTTGCGAAGTAAGATGGAAGCGTATCAGCGCCGCCTGCAAGAGTTTAATCGTGAAGTTCAACAAAAACAGCGCGAGATGGTCGCGGAATATGCGCAAAAGATCGCCGCGGCAGCGAAGGTTGTGGCTCAGAAAGAGGGGTATACGGCCATCTTCGATAAAGGCAACGAGGCGGTTATCCACATCGTTCTCTATTACCAGCCGGCACTGGACGTGACGGATGCGGTCGTCAAGGAATTTGATCGACAGAACCCGTGAGACGCAGAACCACCTGGGGCAGAGAGGAGGCAGAGCCAATGGCATCGGTCGAGCAGGCTGAGATTCAGACGTTACTTCCCCACCGGTATCCTTTCTTGCTGGTGGATCGAATCAAAGAGTTTGAACCGCACAAGATGATCGTCGGGTTCAAAAACGTGACCGTGAACGAACCGTTCTTTCAAGGACATTTCCCAGGACGCCCTGTGATGCCGGGAGTACTGATTATCGAGGCCATGGCTCAGACAGGTGGCGTGCTGGTCTTCAAGTCAGGGGGATCGGTCGGAAAAACCGTCATGTATCTGACGGGCATCGACGAGGCAAAGTTCCGGCGACCAGTGGTGCCTGGCGATCAGCTCCGTTTGGACATCGAAGTCGTCAAGAAGCGGCCTCCGTTCTGGAAAATGCAAGGGAAGGCATATGTAGACGATGAGATGGTCTGTGAAGCCGTAATAACGGCGATGGTGATGGAAGAGAAGACAGAAACTCGGTAGGCGGTGCTGATCGTTCTTCATTCCTTGATGCGTAGGGTGGAGTGACGAGCAAGGCAGCGATCCAGTGGTAGACCGATGATCCGTGATGTCTGGTGCAAGTAAAGGGGGTATGCGTGAAGATACATCCTACAGCGATCGTTCATCCCAAGGCGAGCCTCGACGGTGACGTGGAGATCGGACCGTTCTGTGTAATCGGGGAGCATGTCGCGATCGGAAAGGGAAGCCGGTTGCTCTCCCATGTGACGATCGATGGGTGGACGGAGATTGGAGAGCGGAACGAAGTGCACCCGTTTGCTTCGATTGGAGGGCCTCCACAACACCTAGGTTATAAGGGGGAACCGACTAAGGTCATCATCGGTCATGACAACATTATCAGGGAGTACGTCACGATCAACCGGGGAACCGTCCAAGGGGGTGGAGTGACCTCTCTTGGGGCAAAGGGCATTCTGATGGCCTATGTGCATGTGGCACATGATTGTCGGCTTGGCGACCACATCATTATGGCCAACGCGGCAAGCCTCGCCGGACATATCACCATCGGTGATCATGCCGTCATCGGAGGCTTGACCGGTATTCTTCAGTTCGTGCGCGTCGGAGACTACGTGATGGTCGGCGGTTGTTGCGCGATCGGTCAGGATATTCCTCCATTTACGATGGCAGCCGGCGGGTACCGAGCCCATCTGTACGGTCTCAATTCGATCGGCTTGCAGCGCCATGGTTTTTCCGTCGATCGCATTGCCCTGCTGAAGAAGGCCTTTGACCTCCTCTTTCGATCCGGCCACCGAACGGCTGAGGCGATTCGGCTGGCCAAGAAGGAGTTTAAGGGACAGGCCGATGTGGCCAAGATTCTCATGTTTATGGAGGGCACCAAACGTGGAATCTCTCGGGCTGTCAGCCCCGACTTGGAGCGCGAGTTCGATCAACAAGCGTGAGATCACCCACTATGACGGCGGCCATACCTATACCCGACGGTCGGATCGGGGTCATCGCCGGAAATGGACGATTTCCGATCATCTTTGCGGATAACGCCCGTAAGATGGGGCTCCAAGTATTCGCAGTGGCGCACGAGGGCGAAACCGAACCAGAACTCGAACAGCATGTCGATCGGATCCACTGGGTCAAGATCGGCCAACTCAATAAACTGATCAATGCGTTCAAGTCCGACGGCGTCCGGAACGTGGTCATGTTGGGAGGCATCAAGAAAACGCATGTCTATAGTCATGCACGTCCTGATTTTCGCGTGCTGGCTCTGGCCGCGAAATTGGTCCTCTGGAAGGACGACGATATCTTACGTGCGCTCGCCGCAGAACTCGAAAAGGATGGAATCACCATCTGTGAGTCGACGTTCGGTCTGGAAGGGATTTTGGTTGAGGAAGGCACGCTCACGTCCCGTCAACCGACCAAAAAAGAGTGGGCCGACATCCGCTATGGCTGGGACGTGGCCAAGGAGACGGGGAGGCTGGACATCGGCCAATGTGTCGTGATTAAAGACCGGGTCGTTGTGGCGGTCGAAGCGGTCGAAGGAACCGATGAAGCGATCAAGCGTGGAGGCGAACTGGCCAAGGATGGTGCAGTGGTGGTGAAGCGGAGCAAGCCGCAGCAGGATCTTCGGTTTGATCTGCCGGCAGTCGGTCCCAGGACGATCGCGGTCATGCGTTCCGTCAAGGCCTCGGTGCTTGCGGTCGAGGCCGGCCGATCCGTGATGCTGGATCGGGAATTGTTGATCAGCCAGGCGGAGGACGCCGGAATCGCCGTCGTCGGCCTCACTCGCGAAGAGGAAGCGAGCACGGAGACCTGAGTCAAGGGAAAAGTTTTGAAATCCGACGATCTGTTGATCGAGTGATTTCCGGAATTCAACAGATCGTCAGATCAATAGGTTCCCAAATTCAAACAATAAAGAGGTGTATGACCAAGCTTCGTGCCGGTGTCATCGGGGTTGGGCATCTAGGACGACACCATGCGCGGCTCTATGCCACGCTGACCGACTCGACGTTGGTCGGCGTGGTCGATCAGGACCCAGAACGGGCTCGAGTCATCGCCGGTCGGCATAACGCACAGGTCTTCGACAGTCTCCCCGAACTCTTGAAGCAGGTTGATGTCGTGAGTGTTGCAGTTCCCACCTCTGCTCACTATGCCGTCGCCAAAGTCTGCCTTGAAGCTGGAAAACATGTTCTGATTGAGAAGCCCATCACCGTGCGTCCATTCGATGCACAGGAACTTGTGGATTTGGCGAAGGTCAAGGGGTGCTGGCTGCAAGTGGGCCATAGCGAGCGGTTCAATCCCATCATGCAGATGATGCGGCCGCACATCCAGCGGCCGGTGTTTTTCGAATGTCACCGGCTCGGTACGTACAATGAGCGAGGCACCGACGTCGATGTCGTGCTGGATCTGATGATTCACGATCTGGACCTGATCTTGTCCTTCAATCCAGGCCCGGTGGAAGAAGTGCGGGCTGCCGGAGTGCCGGTGCTCTCCTCAACCAGCGATATCGCGAATGCACGCATTCAATTTAGAAGCGGGTGTGTGGCCAATTTAACTGCGAGCCGAGTTTCTTTACATACCCTGAGGCGGTTGCGTCTGTTCCAGCGCGACAGTTATGTGTCGATGGATTTTCAGTCCCGTCAGGGCATGATCGGATCCCGGTCGGCTGAGCCGGGCCAAAAACCGAGAGTGGCCGTTGAAGAGTTTAAAGCCGGCGATGCCGAGCCGCTCAAATTGCAGCTTGAATCATTTCTCCATGCGATCCGGACGGAATCATGCCCGGTGGTATCGGGCGAAGACGGGGCAGCCGCTCTGGAAGTCGGTCATCTGGTGCTGTCCGCAATCAACGAGTTTCTGCAACGCAATGCATAGGACGCCGCTTGCGGAGCGGCGTAGCAGTCGCTTCGGCTTAGTCCATCGGATCGTCATCACCGTCTGCATCTTCGTAGATCGTCATGGCCCGTATCCTGATTATTTCCGGTGAAGCCTCCGGCGACCTTCACGGAGCCAATCTTGCCAAAGCGCTGAAAGCGCGCGATCCTCAGGTCTCGCTGGCAGGAATCGGTGGCCGCGCGATGGAGGCGGCCGGTGTGCGGTTGGTGGAGGAAATGGGGCGATTTGACGTCATCGGGATGGTCGGTCCCTTCGTCTTGCTGTCGATCATACGGCGGTTGATCACGATGCGGCGGTTATTCCGATCAAAACAATGGGACACGGTGGTGTTTATCGATCATCCGGGACTCAATATGCGCCTTGCATATTTTGCCAAGGCGGCCGGCTTGCGGGTGGTGTACTATATCGCGCCACAGATTTGGGCCTGGGCGCCTTGGCGGATTCGTTGGATCAAACAGCGTGTCGATCACGTCTTGGTCATACTTCCGTTTGAGAAGTCCCTCTACGACAAAGCAGGTGTACGCTGTACGTTTGTCGGCCATCCCATATTGGATGCGGTCGCAGGCCGCTACGATCGGAGGGAGCTACGCGGCACATTCGGTTTCTCCGATGACGAACGAGTGATTGCCTTGTTGCCGGGGAGTCGGCCTCATGAGGTACAAGTATTGCTGCCGATCCTCATCGAGGCTGTAGAGAAATTGGCGCGCAGGGAACCAAAAACGAAGTTTATCCTGGCGCAGGCCTCCACCATACAGGATACTCTGTTGCAGCCTCTCCTGAGCCGAAGCCCCGTTCCTATCGCGCTGGTAAAGGAGCAGGCCGCGGAAGTGATGGCCTTGTCGGACCTTGTGCTGGTGGCTTCTGGTACGGCCACGCTGCAAGCGGCTGTGGTCGGCACTCCGATGGTGTTGTTCTATCGAACCACACCCCTGACCTATTGGTTTGCGAATGTGGTGATTCGTTTCGTCATTCGAGTCAAATGGATCGGGCTTGTCAATCTGGTGGCCGGCCGGACGATCGTGCCGGAGCTGATCCAATCGACTGCGACGGGGCAACGATTGTATGAAGAGGCGCGTCGGATCTTAGACGATCGACCCGGATACGACGAGATGAAACGGGAGCTGGCAAAGGTTCGGGCCGCTTTGGGTGAACCGGGTGCGTCAGCCAGAGCCGCGGAGGTGGTGTTGACGGCATGTCAGGCTTAGAGCGATTCAAGCGGTTGATGAGTTATGTGAAGCCGTACCGTATGCGGTTCGTGGCAGCCTTCGTCTGCTCAGGTCTCGTGGCGCTGCTCAGCGGGGCCTATGCCTGGCTTGCACGCCCGGTTTTGGACGATATCTTCATCCAGAAAAACGAACAGATGTTGCTGGTGCTCCCCCTGGCGCTCCTGGCGGTCGCGACGCTCAAGGCCCTGTTCAGCTACGGCGTGGGATATTTGATGGCCTATGTCGGCAACGGGGTCGTGGCGGACATTCGACAGCAATTGTTCCAGCAGCTCATGCGGCTGTCCGTCGGGTTCCATGACGCCAATACATCGGGACGCCTGGTCTCGCGGGTCGTGAACGATGTGGGGATGATGGCAAATGCCGCATCGAGCGTCGTCAAGGATATTTTTCAGAACGGGCTCACGTTTCTGGCGATGGTCGGCGTCATCATCTATCAGAATTGGAGGTTGGCGGCGATCTCTCTGGTCGTGATCCCGCTGTCGGCACTGACGATGGTGAGGGTGGGGAAACGATTGAAACGATTGGCGACCAGCGGACAGGAGCAAATGGGGGATATGGCTTCGACCCTCCAGGAAACTTTCGCCGGTATCCGGGTCGTGAAAGCGTTCGGGCGAGAGGAGGCGGAGGCTGAACGATTCAAGGAACGAAACCAGATCTTTCTCTCGACCACGTTGAAGTCCAATCAGGTTTGGTCGCTCGGCCACTCCCACATGGAAATCATCGGAGTGATCGGTGTCGCGACCATTATTTGGTATGGAGGCTATCTGGTTATTCATGAGGCGATGACGCCCGGAGCGTTTTTCTCGTTCCTGGCGGCGATGTTTATGGCCTATACCCCGATCAAAAAACTATCGGGCGCCAACAATTTGATTCAACAGGCGCTGGCGGCGGCTGAACGGGTCTTCGACGTGTTGGACTTGGAAACCGAGCAGTCTCAGAATCTCGGCAGGGTCCCCTTGGCGGGGATGAAACGAGCCATTGAATTTCAAGGCGTCTCCCTGCGGTATGAGAATCAGACCGCCCCGGCTCTGACCGATGTGGATCTCACGATTAAGCCCGGCGAAGTGATTGCGCTCGTCGGCAGCAGCGGGAGTGGAAAGACCACATTGGTCAGTTTGCTGCCGCGTTTCTATGAACCGACCGTGGGAGGCATTTACATAGACGGGATTCCCTTGACCTCATACGAGTTACAATCGCTGAGGGCCCATATCGGAATCGTTTCGCAAGAAATCGTCTTGTTCGATGATACCGTCCGAAGCAACATCGCGTTCGGGAGGACCGGCGCCGGCCAGGCCGACGTCGAGCAGGCGGCGAGATCGGCCTATGCACACGACTTTATTCTCCGCTTGCCGGAAGGATACGATACGATCATCGGGGAACGCGGTCTCAAGCTGTCGGGCGGCGAGCGGCAACGTCTGGCGATCGCTCGAGCCATTCTTCGTGACCCGCCGCTTCTGATCCTCGATGAAGCGACATCGGCACTCGACACCGAGTCTGAACGGATCGTGCAGTTGGCTTTGGGCAATTTGATGAAGAATCGAACCACCCTGGTGATTGCACATCGGCTCTCGACCATTCAAAACGCGGATCGAATCATCGTGTTGGATCGAGGAACTATCGTTGAAATGGGCTCTCATGAGGAACTACTTCGGCAGGGAGGGGTCTACCATCGCCTGCATGCCATGCAATTTCAGGATGTGACCAATGTGTGAAGATGTGAGGGGGTGTGGGAGTGCCGACTGCTGAGCATGGAAAGGGTCTGAAGAAGCGCGCCGAACAGTGGGTGAAATTCTCTCTGCTGCCGCCGGTCTGTGCCGCGGTCATTCGCGCTGTCGCATGGTCGATGCGCTGGGACACTCGCGGTCACGAAGCCCTCGATGGGTTGTACCGAGAAGGACGAAACGTCATTTTCGCGTTTTGGCATGCCCAACAGTTGATGACTCCGATCGGTTATCGAGGAAGAGGTTTGCACGTGCTCATCAGCCGACATGGAGACGGGGAAATCATCGCTCGCATCGTTGCGAGGTTTGGCCACGAAGCGGTTCGTGGGTCGAGCACGCGCGGAGGGGCCGGAGCCCTTCGCGCCTTGATTAAGCTTGCACGGTCCGGTCGGGATCTCGTGGTGACTCCCGATGGCCCCAAGGGGCCGCGTCACGTCGCAAAGCCGGGAGTGATTCATCTGGCCAAAGCGACAGGCCTTCCCATCGTGCCGGCTGCCATTGCCTGTTCAAAAAAAAACTCTTTGCGAGCTGGGATCGCTACATGGTCCCATACCCGTTTTCCAGAGGCCTCTTTCTGTATGGGAATCCGCTCTGGATCCCGCGCGAAGCCGATGAAGCCTCGCTCGAGGCGGCTCGCCTGGAGCTTGAGACGATCCTCAATCGTCTGACGGATCAAGCGGAAGCATTGGTCAATGCAGGGCGTGACTAGCGAGACAAGCGAGACGAGCCTCGAGTATACGGGTCGCGCGCGTTTCTCGCCGGTCTCGCATTTCTGGCTCGTCTCGCGTAGTCGAACACATCATGTGGAAGCTTCTCTATAACATCGGCCTTCTTCTTGCGACCCCTGTGATTGTGGGCGTCCTCCTGGCCAAGCCACGTTGCAGGCCGGGGTTTTTCCAGCGGATGGGCCGGCAGGTCCACTCTCCAGACGGCAGTGGATCGCCGCAGCCGGTTATTTGGGTGCACGCAGTGTCGCTCGGAGAAGTGGTGGCGGCAGCGCCCCTCGTGAAGGCACTGCACGAGCGCCATCCCGAGTTTCACTACATCGTGACGACGGTGACCGAGACCGGACGTGAGGCGGTCGAACAACGTTTAGGGGGCATCGCCGAACATCGATACGCTCCGCTGGATTTTCCCTGGGCCGTGACAAATGTAGTTCGGCGCCTGCGTCCAATGCTCTATCTGTTCGTCGAGACCGAAATATGGCCGAACTTACTGTGGACCTTACGAGATCAGGATGTGCCCTCTGTATTGGTGAATGGGCGGCTGTCTTCCCGGTCCTTTCGCCGTCAGGACTTGCCCATGATTCGGTCCTTCTATCGCTCCGTGCTTCGGACATTGACGCTCTGCCTGATGCAAACCGATCGGGATGGGGATCGTCTGGTTGCATTGGGGGCCGACCCGACGCGGGTTCACGTGACCGGCAATATCAAGTTTGATCAACCGCTGCCGGACGTTCGATCGGATGAGTTGCTCCGCCGAGACTTCGGGATCGATGAACAGGAACAGTTGATTCTCGCCGGCAGTACGCATCCCGGCGAAGAGGAGCTGCTGGTCTCGGCTTACCGACAGATCGTGAAGACCTATCCCTCAACGGTGTTGATGTTGGCGCCGCGCCATATCGAGCGGACGGAACGACTCGAAGCGACGGTTCGAGAAGCCGGATTGGTCGTCCAGCGGAGGAGTCGGATTCGAGAGAAGCAATCCGGGCCACGCGTGGTCATTTTGGATACCAGAGGAGAGTTGTCTCGCGCCTATCGAGAAGCTGTCGTGGCATTCGTCGGGGGGACTTTGGTTCCGGTGGGTGGGCATAATTTGTTGGAACCGGCTGTGTGGGGCACACCGGTCATGTTTGGGCCCCATACAGACCACTGTGCGGAGGTCGCGACGCTGTTATCCGAAGCCGGAGGAGGGCGCCCCGTGACAGGGTTGGAGGATCTGGTTGCTTCGCTTGAAGAATGGTTAGGCCAGCCTGAAGTTCGATATCGGGTAGGCCAGGCTGCAAGGCAGGCGGTGCTGGACAATCAAGGCGCACTGATACGCAGTCTGGAGTTCATTGAAACCTGTCTCCTTGAGGCTCCTTCGTATTCCGACTCCTGTGTTGCAACGGGGCCGGGACCTCTTATGGCCAAACAGTAACATGGCACTCTTGCAGCCTGGACAACCGGTCCGTAAAGGGCTTTACTGGGTTGCTGGGTTGTACGGCTTGATCATCCGATTTCGGCTGTGGTGCTATCGGAAAGGGTGGCTCAGTACGACGCGGTTACCCTGTCCTGTGGTGAGCGTGGGCAATCTTACGGTGGGGGGGACGGGAAAAACTCCCATCGTCATTCTCCTGACAGAATGGCTGTCGGCCAAAGGGCGGAAGGTGGCGATCTTGAGTCGGGGATACAAACGGACGAGTAGGGTACGGCAACTTCTCGTATCTGATGGTTCTCGAATCTTGGCCGGCCCACTGGAAGCTGGTGATGAGCCATTCCTCATGGCGCAACGTTGTCCCCACGCCATTGTGGCGGTGGGAGCCGATCGGGTCGCGCTTGGTCGGTGGGTGTTGGATCGGTATCCAGTCGACTGCATTGTTCTAGATGACGGCTTTCAACATCGTGCGCTTCATCGTGATGTCGATCTTGTGTTGCTGGATGCCACCGATGCTGCAGGACTTGATGCGCTGCTTCCGGCCGGAAGACTGCGGGAACCCTTGGCGGAGCTGAGACGAGCCAGTGCAGTCGTGATTACCCGTGCCGAATCGTGTCAGGATGTGGCTGCGATCCATGGTCGAATGCGAATGATCTCCTGTCCACCCGAAGACGCCGTGGAAGTTGTGTTTCGACCGGAGTCCGTCATGTCGCTCGTTGCGGGTGAGCGGCAACCGGTTGAATGGTGCCGAAGAAAAAAAACGTGGTTGGTCAGCGGCATAGGGAATAGCCGATCATTTCGTCGATCAGCCGAATCGATGGAGGTTGAGATCCTGGGTGAGACGGCGTTTGAAGATCATCACGGCTATCAGCACAGCGACATTGAGAAGATTCGTGCCAATCTACAGGGCACCGGCGGCGAGATCGTTCTGACGACTGAGAAGGACGGAGGGAAGCTGCTCCCCTTGCTCACCCCAAGCGACCCTTGGTGGATGCTTCGCCTTGACACGAAAGTCGTGCGTGGAGAAGAGCGGCTGCACAGGCTAATTGATGGACCGTTACAGGGTGAGAGAGAACAAGTTGACTCTCGTGTCTAAGAATTTGCCTCACAAAATCCTGGTGCGGGCGCCGAATTGGATCGGCGACGCCGTCATGTGTGAGCCGGCTGTCCGTGGGCTGCGGTCTCTGTTCCCTGAAGCCGAGTTGACGATGCTCGCGAGACCTACCATTGCAGAGCTGTTCATCACCCATCCGGGGGTGAATTCCGTGCTGCGGTATGATGACAAGGGAGCTCACGCGGGAATGTCGGGAAAGTGGTCGCTCGCCGGTACGTTGCGACGGCATCGCTTCGATTTGGCGGTACTGTTTCAGAACGCGTTTGAAGCCGCATTCCTTGCGTGGCTCGCCGGCATCCCACGACGATATGGTTATGCAACCGATGGGAGAGTCCTATTTCTGACCGAACCGGTTGCCGTTGCCAAAGGCCCTGTTCCGGTGCATCAAGTCGAGTACTATTGGAATTTATTGAGACCATTGGGACTGGCTGGCGGAGCCATTCTTCCTACGCTGCTCGTTTCGGCAGACGAGGGTCGAACGGTCGATGTACGGCTTGCCGCGAGCGGTATCTGCTCGTCGGACATCATTATCGGGATCAACCCCGGCTCAATCTATGGCGGCGCCAAGCGGTGGATGTCGGACCGATTTGCCGAAGTCGCGAAGCGACTTGTGCGACGCTTGGAACAGACTGAGAACGCGCATGTCGCAGTGGTCATCCTTGGAGCAAAGGGAGAGGAATCGCTGGGGAAGGATATTGCCGCTCAGCTCAGCGGACGATCGGCGGTCTTATCCGGTGCGACGACTATTCGGGAGCTCATGGCGGTGGTGAAGCGTTGTCGCTTGCTGATTACGAACGATACAGGGCCGATGCATATTGCGGCGGCTTTCGGTGTGCCGGTCGTGGCGGTGTTCGGCCCCACGGATTGGCGCACCACGGCTCCCTACGGACAAGAACGGTCGATCGTGCGAGAAGCCGTAGACTGTGCGCCCTGCCTTCTCAGGGAATGTCCGATCGATCACCGTTGCATGACGAGAGTGTCGGTGGAGAAAGTGTATGAGGCTGCGATCCAGGTCGTGAAAGATGAAAAGTTGGAAAGTGAGAGGCCTGAGCGAGGAGGGGCCTCAACTCTTGAACATGCTAACGTTCTCGCTCAATTGGCCGGCTACACCATCTTTCTCGATCGAGACGGAACGCTCAACCCCGATCCCGGTTATATCAAGTCCACCGATCAGTTTGAGCTGTTCCCAGGGGTGCCTGAGGCGATCGCCAGGCTGAAGCGGGCCGGTGCCAGATTGATCGTCGTCACCAATCAATCGGGGATCGCGCGTGGATTCTTGACGCACGATGATCTCGATGCCGTACACATGAAGCTACGGGGTCTTCTCGGTGCTGCCGGTGCGTCACTCGATGCGATCTATTTCTGTCCTCACCATCCTGACGACGGTTGCGACTGTCGAAAGCCGAACCGGGGGATGATCGACCAATCCGTGCGAGAATGGAAGGTGAATCTTGATCGATCCTACCTGATCGGCGATCACATCCCCGATATCGAGTTGGCGAAGCGCATTGGGGCGCGAAGTGTTTTGGTGACGACTGGAGCCGTTCGCCGACAGGAAGCAGAAAGGCTGAAAGTCTCAGGGCCGGCACCGGATTGGATCGCGTCATCGTTGACGGAGGCTGTCGATTGGGTCTTGTCCGATGCCGGCCGGTTGTCCGCACAGATCGGCGAGCGTCAGGGTACGCATCCATGAGCACGGATGGAGCCGAAAAGACGCTATTCGGTCCGGCTTGTGTCGGCTGAGGAGCCGGCGTAAGTTGTGTCAGCGGCAATGAGAAGAAAGAGTCGGCTCAGTTGTTCAGAGAGAGAAGGAGATGACCGTGAACCGGCCGGTGACCACCTGTTCGATTCCTTGTAACCTTTGTGGCGGCACTGAGGTCTCGATTCTTTCGAACAGAAGTCGAAGCGGGAAGCTATTGCGCACCGTCATCTGTGAAGCCTGCGGGCTCGTGTGGTCGGACCCACGTCCTCATGACGCCAGGCACTTTTACGAGGAGGAGTATCGACTCTCCTATAAACACACGTACAGCCCGAAACCGAAGCATGTCTTGCGCGCGGGCCATGTGGCCCTCTCGCGATTCGAAAAGATCGAACCGTTGCTGTCGAGTCGGAAAACGGTTCTGGATGTCGGCACCGGCGGAGGAGAATTCGCCTATCTGCTTCAATCGTTGGGACATGGCGTGAACGGGATTGAACCGAATAGAGGGTATGCCGACTATTCCATACGCGAATATGGGCTCACGGTACAGGTCGGGTTCGTGCAAGAGGCGGCGTTTGCACCAGAATCGTTCGATGTGGTCACGATCTGGCATGTGCTCGAACACACAGAAGATCCGGGGTTCATTTTGGCCCTGCTCCGATCCTGGCTCAAGCCGGACGGTACGCTGGTGGTGGAAGTTCCGAATGTGGAGGCAACCTGTCAGGCCCCTCAGAGTACTTTCCATGAAGCCCATCTGTACAATTTCAACGTGGTGTCATTGCGTAGGTTGGCCAAAAAACATGGGTTGTACGAGGTCAAGCATCTGATCTCTCGCGACGGTGGGAACATCACGATGTTCTTTTCCCGCATGGAGCCGCTGGTCGGCGATCATTACGATGCCTCGATTCCCGGCAACTGCGAATGGATCTCGAGGATCGTGCGTCAGCACAGCAACGTGCGACGCCACTTGACGCCGTTGCCGTACGTTCGCGTTTGGCAACGCCTCTGCCGAACAGTCCAAGAGAGGCGAGATACTGCGGGTGAGCGGAACGGTAAGGCACTGCTCGACAAACTCTATTCTGCTCAGCTGCCGCTCCATTCTGTCGGACGGCCATGAAGCGAGTCGAACCGTGCAAGGATTGACGACAGGCGTTCTTCCTTCGTCTTTAGGCTCTGACGAACGGGGTTCGCCGGAAGGTTGTCCGGTACCAGCTGTTAACTCTCTCCCTAGTCGTTCCGCGTCGACGTTGAACTGCGCCCGTATTCTTCTGATCAAGCCCAGTTCTCTCGGGGATATCGTTCACGCCTTTCCAGTCGTCTCGGCGATCAAAGCGCAATGGCCGAGATCGCACATTACGTGGGTGGTGAAGCGCCAGTGGGCTGACCTTGTCGAGCGTGCGGAAGGAATCGACCGTGTCTGGCCTGTGGAGATGACGGTGAAGAGTTGGATCAAAGAAGGCCAGGCACTGCGAGCAGAGCGGTTCGATCTCGCCATCGATTTGCAAGGCCTGTTTCGCAGTGGCATTTTGGCGCGTTTCAGCGGCGCACCGATGCGTATCGGATTCGCGAATGGGAGGGAAGGGAGCCCATGGTTTTATACTCAACGGGTAGCGGTGCCCAGCCCCGATATCCACGCTGTCGACCGATATCTTTCGGTTGCCGCAGCGTTGGGAGCAGCTCTGCCTGACAAACCGCGATTTGGGTTCAGGTTGTCGGAGGAGGACATGGCGGCCGTCCGGGAGCTCTGTCGGAGCAGAGGCTTTGCGGTGGACAGGCCATGGGTCGCCATGAACATGGGGGCGCGCTGGCCGACAAAGCGCTGGCCGCAGGAGTCCTTCGCCGCCGTCGTGGATCAGCTGCATGAGACACAACTTGATCCGATCGTCATGATAGGGGGTGCGGATGAGCGCGCCTACACCAAGAAGGTGAGAGCTCTGACAGACCGCCCATTCATCGATCTGAGCGGTGAGATCCCATTGGGGTACTTACCGGCGTTGCTTTCTAAGGCGACCGTTATGATCACAAACGATTCCGGACCGATGCACATTGCTGCCGCGCTTGGAGTTCCGGTCATCGCGATGTTTGGCCCGACCAGCGCGATTCGGACCGGCCCGTATGGGACCGGCCATCATGCATTAGCCGGTCAGGTATCCTGCAGCCCTTGTTTCAGTCGTGTCTGCCGACACGATCCTGAATTGGAATGCCTTCATCTCATTAAGCCGGCCCACGTAGTCGATCTGATACGACCGCTGTTGGCGGCTCACGTGCCATGTCGATGAACGTCCTGATCGTTCGCCCGGACGGTATCGGCGACGTCCTGCTTTCGCTTCCCGTGGCGACACAACTCAGGCGGCTTGTGCCGGGGGTCACAATCGGTTTTCTCACCAGTCCTACGGTCGCACCTCTTCTCGATCGCCATCCCGATGTGGACTATGTGCGAACGATTCGCTTCACGGACCCATTCAAAGAACTCCGTCTCGCCTTTACACAAGGAGTTGAGGCGGCGATTTTTCTGAAGCCGTTTCGTCGTCTGATGTGGGCCGCATGGGTTGCCGCTGTACCGATTCGAGTCGCGACGAGGTACCGTTGGTATAGCCTATTGGCCAACCGCCATGTTTACGAACATCGCAGCGAATTTTCGAAGCATGAGTCGGAATACAACGTTGAAATGCTGAAGGGGTTGGGATTGCGCCCCCAGCCTGTGATCCCGCCGGTACTCACCTTGACGGAAACGGAACGGGACGCTGGTGCAGCTCGATGGTCGCGACTGCCGAGTCCTCGCGCCGTGGTCCACCCGGGAGGAGTTTCTGCGCGTCGCTGGCGGCTGGAGCAGTACCGTGACCTGGTCGCGGCATTGACGGACCGAGGGTATGGTGTTCTGCTTACAGGCAGCGGTCAGGAACGAACGGAGTTCGGCAAAGGTCAGCTGCCGTCTCCGACGTCTTCCTCAGGGGTAGTGAATCTTATGGGTACTCTGTCGTTGCGGGAGTTGATGTCGGTGATCGGCAATGCTCATGTCGTCGTCTCAGGAGCGACAGGACCGGCTCATCTGGCGGCAGCCCTAGGTGTCCCCGCCGTCACCTTGTTTGACCCGCGGCGAAACAACTTGCCTGTGAGATGGAAACCGCTTGGGACGGGAGTCTTGCTGCGACCGGATGTTCCCACTTGCGAAAAATGTATCGGGGAGGTCTGCCCCTACTGGGATTGTCTCGATCGATTCACTGTTGCAAAGGTCACGTCCGCAATCGCCAAGGTCTCTGAGGCCCCATCGGCGCTGACCGTGATTCATATGTAAGACGTCCCATCGTTGTTGTGGAGAGTTGTTTCTGGATGCTGCGCTTGACTCCAATGCTCTTCTGCGTTCATATTCTGAACGTTGGGTACGGCCATCTAACCATATGAATCTCCAGGAGCAACGAGATCTTCTCTTGCTGAGCGAACTGGAACGCGATGGTGCGGTCACCCAGCGGTCTCTTGCAACAAAGCTAGGGGTTGCTCTAGGTTTGACCAATCTCTATCTTAAGCGGTTGGCGCGGGACGGCTATATTAAAATAACCACGATTCCCTTACAGCGGGTTCGGTATGTTCTGACTCCACAAGGGCTTGCTGAGAAATCCAGGCTGGCCTATCTCTCTATGGAGTATTCCCTGTCTCACTACCGCGATCTGCGGACGCGGCTACGAGAAGCGCTGTCTGATACGGTCCAAAACGGAACGAAACGGGTCGTCATTTATGGAATCGGTGACCTGGCGGAGATGGCGTATCTCTCGCTCCGAGAAATGCATATGACCTTGGTTGGATTCGTAGATGATAGCCGACAGGAGGCGTTTTTATCCTATCCGGTCTGGCCGCCGGAGGTGTTGAGTGAATGGGAATTCGATGTAGTGTTCCTGGCGGGTTTCGACCAGGCAGCGGGGCACCGTGAAACATTGCATCAACGCCTCGTTCCTGATAGCAAGATCATAGCGCTGGCTCCATCATTCTGAGTGCCGCGGAGCGGTTGTTTTTTCTGTTCCCTGTAAGTGAAAGGGCGGAGCTGTGTCCGCAGGATGCGCGACAAGCGCGACTGGCGGGATTCGCGACCAAGGTGTGACTCGCGAGAGTTGCCGAATGGGCGAATGGCCATAATCCGGTTTGAGGATCTTGAGGTATGGCAGGAAGCCACTTCGTTGGCGGTTGAGATCTATGTCGTCTCGAAAGATGGCAGCTTTTCCCAGGATTTCGGTTTCAGGGATCAACTGCGGCGATCGGCTGTTTCGATTGCTTCAAATATCGCCGAAGGCAAGGAGCGAGAGACGATTCCTGAGTTGATTCGCCATTTCTATATCGCAAAAGGATCATCCGGTGAACTCAAGACTCAGCTTTTCATTGCCGAGCGAGTGGGTTACATCGGGTCAGACCGTGCCAAAGATCTCAGACAAACCGCAGAGAAGATCAGCGCCAAACTCGGCGCCTTGATTCGAACACTCAAAGCGAAGTAGCGAGATTCCTATGAGCGCTCGATTCTCCACTTTGGCGTGTCCCGCATCCCTCGCGTTTCCCGCACCTCGCTGGTACGCAGTCCGTACCAAATCACGTCATGAAAAACTAGTACGAGATCAATTGGATAAGCAAGGAATCGAGCCGTTGCTGCCGACGGTCAAACGGCTGAGTCAGTGGAAAGACAGGAAAAAGGAAATCGAGGTCCCGCTGTTCTCCGGCTATTGTTTCGTGCGGTTTGCTCAGCTGGAAAAGACACCGGTGCAAAAGATCGTAGGAGTCGTCGAAATCGTCGGCAGCGGAAATCGACCTGAACCGATCCCCGAGCAAGAAATCGATGCGCTACGCCGCCTCATGATGAGCGTTCTTCCGTATGATCCCCATCCCTACCTTCATGAAGGGATGAAAGTGGAAGTCGTTCGCGGACCCTTGCAAGGAACGCACGGCATTCTGCTGCGAAAAGAGAAGCGGCATCGCTTAGTAATCGGAGTGCGACTTATTCAGCAAGCGGCGGCGGTTGAAATCGACGTGAATGATGTGATGGCAGTGTGATCTTCATCCCATGCTGAAGGAAGCATTCGCCGAATTAGCCGACCGGACGGTTTCTGCCGTTCGAGCATTCTACGGCGATCGACTCGTCTCGGTCGTGCTCTATGGATCGGTGGCGCGGGGCACGATGCGGCATGATTCCGACATGGATCTGTTGATCGTGGCCGACCCTCTTCCCAACGGCCGATTGAATCGGGTTCGTGAATTCGAGGCTGTTGAAGAAGCCTTGGAGGAGGGTTTCAGCCGAGCGGCGAGCCGTGGAGTTCACACCGTTCTGTCGCCCGTCTTCAAAACCGCCCATGAAGTCCAGGCAGGGAGCCCGCTCTTTCTGGATTTGGTTGAAGATGCCCGCGTGCTCTACGATCGAAACGAATTTTTTTCGCAAGAACTCGCTCGTCTGCGGAAGAAGCTCAGCCGACTCGGCGCCAAACGTATTTGGAGGGGCAATGCCTGGTATTGGGATCTCAAACCGGACTATCGGCCCGGCGAGGTGTTCGAGTTATGACGAACGAATCGCTGGCCCAAAGTTACTTGAAAAAGGCATCAGACCGACTGGACGTGCTTGAATTGCTCATTGGGAAAGAAGCCTACTCCGATGTGGTGCGCGAGGCACAGGAATTGGTCGAGTTGGCGTTGAAGGGAATGATCAGGTCCATCGGCATCGAGCCGCCGAAAATCCATGATGTCGGAAACTTGCTGCTGGAGTATCGCGAACGATTCCCCGAGGAAGTACGAGCGCAATTGGCGGATCTCGCGATTATCTCAAAGCGGCTGCGTAAGGAACGGGAGCTGGCTTTCTACGGGGATCTCGATTTCATACCGACTGAGGAATATTCCTATGAGGATGCTCACCAAGCTACGTTGGAAGCCCAGCGGGTTCTTCAAGCGGCCCAACGTGTGATTCGCGGATAGAAGAACTGTGGGGTATTTTTCTCCAGAGAGAGAAGCGACATCGCGGAGTTCGACTTTTCCAGCAAGCCGTCGCGGTGGAGATCGACGTGAATGATGTGGTGGCGGTGTGATGAATTAATTCGACATGCCGACAGTATTGTTTGATGGTCGGGGTTTCATGTCTGATGGTGGTCTATGGACGATTTGAGTCATTGTAAGCCAGGGAGCGAGCAGTTTGCTTGCCTGATGAAAAGAGAGGACCTACGGATGTCCGGAAAACCAGTGCGTCATATTCGGCCCGCTTCACTCACCTCACCGTCTGTATCGACCAGCGTAATCCGACACCCGGCTACTGTCACCCGTGCATCGCGGGGCGCAAAACGCCATGGCAGCGCGATCGTGGAGAACGGCGATTTTCTGGATGTCTGTTGTGATGCGCAGATCGAAGTCTGCGAAGCGCGCGACGTCAAGGGGATGTACAAGAAAGCGCGCAGGCCAGATTGCAGAATTCGCGTTGATCTCGTCGCTCTACGAAATTCCAGAGCAACCCGACCTCATCGTGGAAGCCGGTTGATTGAAACTCGATGAGTGTGTGCGAAGCGTCATCGGTGAGCTGGAGAGGCGGGGTTGATCAAGAGACCTTGATCGAGAGCGTATGATGATGAGGAGACGGATACTGTGGCAGGAGACCAGTTCGGGAATAGAGAACACCGAGGATGGATAGTCAAAGCGAGCTGGTGATTGAGGCGGGCAAGACCGAACGCCACTATTGGAAAGATCTGTGGCGATACCGTGAGCTGTTTTATTTTCTGGCCTGGCGCGACATCCTGGTGCGGTACAAACAAACCGCCATCGGAATCGCGTGGGCCCTGATCCGTCCGCTGTTGACCACGATCGTTTTTGTGTTCGTCTTCGGCAAGTTGGCCAAGCTGCCTTCCGACGGCGTACCCTATGCAGTTTTGGTGTTTGCCGCCCTGCTCCCATGGCAGTTTTTTGCCAATGCCTTTGCTGAGGCGGGCAACAGTCTGATCAGCAATGCCAACATGATTTCCAAGGTGTATTTCCCCCGGTTGGTCGTGCCGGCCAGTGCGGTGATCGTGGGCCTCGTGGATTTTCTGATATCGGGACTGATGTTGGCTGGGTTGATGCTCTGGTACGGCATGGCGCCTGATTGGCGGATCGTCACCTTGCCGCTGTTTCTGGCCGTTGCCGTCCTGGCCGCCATGGGGGCCGGCTTGTGGATTGCCGCGCTGAATGTCCAGTACCGGGATTTCCGCTATATCATCCCCTTCGGAGTGCAATTCGGACTCTATGTCTCGCCGGTTGGATTCAGCAGCGCCATCGTTCCTGAACAGTGGCGGTTGCTGTATTCCATCAATCCGATGGTGGGGGTGATCGATGGATTTCGCTGGGCGATCCTGGGGGGAGAGAACGGCTTGTACTGGCCCGGCATGTCGCTCTCCCTGGCGCTTGTGTTGGTGGGTACGATTACCGGCGTCCTGTATTTTCGGAAGATGGAAAAAAGCTTTGCGGACGTGATCTGATGGCCGTCGCCATTACCGTTGAGAATCTGTCGAAGAAATACATCATTGGCCATCAACCGCGCGAGCGCTACATGGCGTTGCGGGATGTGCTGGCGAACGAGGCAAAGCGGTTCGCGCAGAAGCTGATTCACCCCTTCGCCCGACCGGAAGGTGATACGACGCATGAAACCTTCTGGGCCCTCAAGGACGTCAATTTCACTATCCAGCAAGGGGACCGGGTCGGGATCATCGGCCGCAACGGGGCAGGCAAATCGACCTTGCTCAAAATTCTGAGCCGCATTACCGAGCCGACGTCAGGCCGCATCAAGATTCGCGGCCGAGTGTCCAGCCTGCTGGAAGTCGGTACGGGTTTTCACGCGGAACTGACTGGGCGAGAGAACATCTTCTTAAACGGCGCCATTCTCGGCATGGGCAAAGCCGAGATCGCGCGCAAGTTCGACGAAATCGTCGCCTTCGCAGAAGTCGAGAAATTTCTTGATACTCCGGTTAAGCGTTATTCCAGCGGCATGTATGTCCGGCTTGCCTTCGCCGTGGCTGCGCACCTGGAGCCGGAGATCCTCATCGTGGACGAAGTGCTGGCGGTGGGCGATGCGCAGTTCCAAAAGAAATGCCTGGGCAAGATGGAGGACGTGGGCAAAGAGGGACGAACTGTGCTGTTCGTGAGCCACAACATGGGAGCCGTTCAGCAGCTGACAATCACGGGAATGCTTCTTGTGAACGGCGGTCTGGAACAACTCGGGCCAACTCAGGAAGTAATTGCTAATTATCTGGACGCTGGGCAAGCGAGCAACGAGGCCATCAACCCCAGAAGCGAGGCGGAGACTTTTCAAGTCCGACGCGTGTGCTTCAATCAGGAGCGACTCGAGCCGGGTTTTAACCGGCCATTACGGTTCGATCTTGAATTGAATCTCGCGCAGGTCATGAAAGCTGTCAATGTCAGTTTGGGTATCTTCAATTCGATAGGTGCCCGTCTCCTAACAGCCCGATGCATTGTGGATGAATTGCCAGCAGGTGTCACGAAAGCGGCCATTACTGTGGCGGACCACCATCTTCCGCCGGGTAACTATTCATTGCTGCTCGCGGTCTCAGTTAGTCAGCAAATGCTCTTTCGGCAGGAAAATCTTCTCAAGTTTGAATTGTCTGATATCGGTGTGGATGAACCTCTTTTGGTCCCGTTTTTGGCTCATCATCGTGACCAGATTGGGGCATTTCTAACCTCTAAATGGAGTCTGAGCTAGTGAAACCAATCTTTGTACTTGGTATTGGACATAGCGGTACTACTCTCCTCGGCCGGTTGGTGGCTCTTTCACCCACTCCCATGCGGTGTATCGGTGAACCGATTACATGCCTGAAAGAGCCCATAAGCCCTGACAGAATCGATTCGTGAATTTTTTTAAGAAAATATTCAAGCCAAGGTCCACTGCGGAAATTCTGGCTGACCAAGTACTGTCTGAACGACTTACCTATCTCGGCAAGGAGGCATTGGTGGACCTTGCCCAAGCTGTGGAGTCAGTGGAGGTGGCAAATATTGAGGGGGTTATCGTTGAGGCCGGCTGTGCATTGGGCGGCTCTTCAATTGTAATTTGCCGGACAAAACAAAAATGGCGGAAGTTTTATGTTTATGATGTCTTTGGAACAATTCCTAATCCTGGAGAGAAAGACCAGGTAGTGGCTCATGAAAGATATAAGGAAATCAGTGAAGGACGGTCCATCGGTATAGGTGGGGATGTCTATTATGGATATAGGCCATCCCTGCTGGACAATGTGAAGCAAAAGTTTAGGGACTTTGACGTTCCTCCGGAAAAGAATAACGTGACATTTATACAAGGATTGTACGAACAAACGATGCGGATAGATTTTCCAGTTGTATTAGCCCATATCGATTGTGACTGGTATGCCTCTGTAATGATCTGCCTTGAGCAAATAGTTCCCTGTATGGTGTCTGGAGCACTGCTAATTCTCGACGATTATCATTATTGGCCGGGGTGTAAAAAGGCGGTAGATGAATTCTTTTCTGGTAAGACCAGAGAATTTGAGTTTATTGAGAGGTCACGGCTTCATATTCGTAAGAGATGATGATTGGCAGCAAAGTGACATTGTTTGATCCATCTCTATGGACCAATGAGGGGGAACAATCAATTAATTTAGGAGATGTGATAATCCACGAGGCTGTTGAGAAGTCCCTGAAGAATATTTTTTCAAAGGCAGAATTTATTCGCATATCATCCCATCGGATACCGCCGGATTCGTTGTTAAAGGCGGCTCGGCGGTCAGCATTTATGTTTTTTGGCGGGACAAATGTCTTGTCATCAGACCTAAGAAAATATAACCAATGGAAGCTACCCATCCCGAGTAGGTTGGCTTGGCCATTTAGGTTTCCAGTGAATGGGGTGATTCTTATGGGGGTCGGCTGGTGGCAATACCAGGATTCACCCACGCCGTATACGCGGGCCTTCTATAGCAGAGCACTCTCGCATCAATATGCACATTCGGTAAGAGATAGCTATACCGAACAGAAAATGAGGCAGCTTGGATTTAACAACGTCATTAACACAGGATGTCCTACTATGTGGGTGCTGAATGGTCTGAATGTGGCGACAAGAAGAGGAAGTGCTGAAAATTGCCTCTTTACATTGACCGACTATCTCAAGTCTCCCACTGATGACGACAGAATAATTGGGGAGATTCTTGCCGGTTACAGAGGCAAGGTTTATTTCTTTCCTCAGGGAAACATGGACAGAGAATACATAGCTTGTTTAGGCAATTATCAAAAGTACAGCAGCCGGATTACCATACTCAACAGGTCGTTTAGAGATTACGTGGCGACCTTGATGGAGAATGATGTTGATTACATAGGAACTCGTTTGCATGCCGGTATAAAAGCGCTCCAGATGGGGAAAAACGCTCTCATTATCTCAATTGATAACAGGGCTGCGGAAATTTCTAGCGATACCGGGCTGCCTGTGATTTCACGAGACGAAAATAAGAAGATCTCTTGGTGGATTGATGGGAAAACACTGTTCGATAAAATCAGGATGCCTGTAAAAGAGATTGATAGGTGGAAAAGACAGTTTCTTCCATGCTGAATTTGGGCTGTGGAGGCCGGTACCGTGCTGACTGGGTAAACGTCAACTTTCCTTCCACGGGGCCGGGAGTCATCGCGGCTAATTTGATAGAGGGGATCCCCTTTCCTGATGCGTCATTTGACGTGGTTTACCATTCGCATCTTCTGGAGCACATCCCAAAGCCTCTCGCTTGGGGATTTCTTAAGGAATGCCACCGGGTGTTGAAACCAGGCGGGATTATCCGGGTAGTCGTGCCAGACCTGGAAGCAATGACCCGGAGTTACCTGGAGGCACTGGAAAAGGCCAGAGCTGGTAAGAAAGGGTGGGACTATAACTACGACTGGATGATGCTGGAAATGTATGATCAGGTTGTTCGCGATCAGTCAGGTGGGGAAATGGCGCGGTATCTTTTAGGTGCATCCATTCCGAATGAAGAGTATGTGATTGGCCGTTGCGGAACGGAAGTCAGAAACATGATTGTGGCAGGAAGGAGGAGCAGGTCCGGCGCTCCCGTTGCAACACAGTCGACAGTGTCTGGGGTAAGGAAGTTGTTTGATGTAATACCGGTGCATTCTTTTATAAAGCAGATTTACGGCATGTTTCGAAAATCAGGAGGCTGGAAAGAGAAGTTAGTGCAGCAGTTGCTGGGGAGCGAATATGAGGTCCTGCAGGCGGGCCGCTTCCGCCGGGGCGGTGAGATCCACAAGTGGATGTATGACAGCTATTCGTTGGGCAGATTATTGCTTACATGTGGGTTCAAGTCGGTAGCAGTTCGCAGTGCGACGGAAAGCTGCATCTCGCACTGGTCCAGTCAAAATCTCGATACCGAACCGGATGGTTCGGTATATAAACCCGATTCCCTGTTCATGGAAGCGCTTGCGTAAATGAAAGTTACGATTGTGAGCACTTGTGCTAATGGAGGCGGTGCGGCGAAGGCGGCTTACTGTCTCCATAGCAGGCTTACGTATATCAGGCATGAGTCCGTGATGTATATGATGTACATAGAGCGATGAGCGGGTGATAGCATCATAGGCTTGAGTTCATGTAAAGCCATGAATGTTGCGTCCCCTTCGATTTCTGTCATCGTAGCTGTCTTCAACGGAAAAGCCACGCTGCAGGGTTGTATTGACAGTGTTGCACGGCAAACCTACCTCAATAAAGAACTAATCATCATAGATGGCGGGTCGAAAGATGGAACGGTTGAGTTATTGAAGGCGAATAATAAACATATTACCTATTGGGTTTCTGAGCCTGATAGTGGCATCTATAACGCGTGGAATAAAGGATTAGCGCAAGCTCGAGGTGAGTGGATTTGCTTTCTGGGTGCTGATGACTACTTTTGGGATGTCACAGTGTTGGAACAAATGATGGTTCATCTGAAAATGCTCCCGGCAAGTATTCGTGTGGCTTATGGAAAAGTACTTCGAATCAATGATGATGGTCAGCTTCACCCAATAGGGGAATCTTGGGAGCAGGTGAAGGTGTTTTTCCAGCAGTACATGTGTATCCCTCATGTCGGCACCATGCACCGGCGAACCTTGTTCGAGCAGCATGGAACATTCGATGAATCATTTCGTATCGCGGGCGATTATGAATTGTTATTACGCGAGCTCAAAACGGGCGATGCGGCATTCATCTCAAATATTATTACTACGGCACAGCGTCTGGGCGGTATGAGCACCGACTTAGGCAACAAATTTAGAATATACCGCGAAGTTATGTATGCGCTGAGGATGCATGGACGACGTTTCCCGAGTAAGCGTTTGTTGAAGATGATGGTGAAGGACTGTTTGCAACTGCTGCTTTGGGAAGCGATTGGAGACCGAATGGCGAGAAAGCTGCTCGACTTGCGCAGGCGGTTCAAAGGGTTGCCGCCATATTGGAAAAAATCCTAGGCATTACCACGGCACTACCGTTGGCGGATTATTGAAACGTTTTTAGTATGGCTGGCTGGACGCCTTCCACGTGAAGTGGCTGAAGGAGTTGGAGAACAGCTGTTCATGAACACTCATGAACAGGTCAGCCTGCACGTCGACTCGTGAAACCGATGCGGGAAGCGGTGTGTGGCTCTTGAGGGTAGCAACGCGACCCTTCTGGGGTGCCATAGCTTCAGTATCAGACGTCAATGTCTAACTTGAAGCGATGTCCATGCACAATATTACCCCGTTTGGAGTAGGTCTACGCTTTGAGATGAAGAAGGAGAATAGCCTGATCCTACGTGACGGGGAGATCGATGTGCTGTTTGTCAATACCTATGAAAAAAGTGGAGGAGCTGCCCGTGCTGCTTATCGGATCTTTTCTGAAATCCGAAATCGTTCTGTAGACGCGCATTACCTCGCGTTGATTAAAGACGATCCTAACCCCGATAACAGCGGACGTTTGCACAGCCCGTTTGGACATTTACACAGCTCTTTTGTCGGTGTGCTGGGGCGAGCGCTCGTGCGAGCCTTGACTCGCCTGGATAGGATTCCCCTCTATTTTTATCCTCAAAGGCAACGGGTCCCCTTTTCGCCGGACTTTTGGTCCAATCCATTGCGGATTCGTCTCGAACGCTTCAAGTCAAAACTGGTCCATTTGCATTGGGTGGGCTCCGGGGTGCTGGGCGTTGAGGAACTGGCCCGATTGACTTGCCCTATCGTATGGACCCTTCATGATGCGTGGGCATTTACTGGAGGATGTCATTACACGAGGGACTGCGTTGGCTTTAAGCAGCTGTGTGGTCATTGTCCGCAACTTGGAAGTCAGTCTGAACACGATTATTCGCAGCGCTTGATGCGTAGGAAGGTCGGTGTTTTTAAAAAACTCGATATCACCGTTGTCACGCCGAGCCACTGGCTGGCGGAGATGGCCAGGCAAAGCAGTTTACTTGCAGGCAGACGTATCGAAGTTATTCCAAACGGGCTCGATACGGATGTGTTTAAGCCTGTGCGCCGTCCGGCTGCACGTGAACGTCTTGGCATATCGTTAGACAAGCCTGTGATTCTTTTTGGAGCTCAGTCGGTAGCGGATCCAAGGAAGGGGTGGGACCTACTGTGTGATGCACTGCGCCGGATTGAGCGATCGTGCACGTTACTGGTTTTTGGAAAGGGTGAGGTCTTCATCGAACATGCACCCCACATCACGGTGCGCCGATTAGGCAACCTCACTCATGAGGCAAGCTTGGCGTTAGTTTATTCTGCGGCTGATGTCTTTGTGTGTCCTTCCCGTGAAGACAATTTGCCCAACACCGTTGCTGAAGCGTTTGCCTGTGGGACACCGTGTGCCGCCTTCGCCATCAACGGGCTGCCTGACATGATCGAGCACCAGAGAAATGGGTGGTTAACTCAACCGTTCGATTGCGCCGGTTTGGCCGAAGGAATCAGTTGGCTAATTCGACACCCCGAACAGGAGCAACTGCGGCGAGCTGCCAGAGAGAAGGCGGTGTCCGATTACAGCACGAAGGTGATGGGCGACCGGTATATGGCATTGTATCAAAAGGTGAGGAAGGCACCGAAGCGGTACATCGTTAATGGTGCAGAAGTTTCAATGTGAACATGTCGCCGATCGAGATAGAAAGCCGGGGGGTGATGGCTTCAGCGGCTGACACGATGCGGACCGATCGCGTCGATGCAGAGCCCGTCATTTCCGTGGTTGTCGCGACTTTTAACGCCGTGGCGTCTTTGGATCGTTGCATCGAGAGCGTTGTCGGGCAAACCTATCCCCAAAAAGAACTGATCATCATTGATGGAGGCTCGAACGATGGAACGGTCGAGATCCTAAAGGCAAATAACGAGAAGATTTCATGTTGGGTTTCGGAGCCTGACCGGGGAATCTACCACGCATGGAACAAGGCGCTGCTGAAGGCGACCGGTGATTGGATGTGCTTCCTTGGGGCTGATGATTTTTTTTGGGAAACAACAGTTCTGGCTCGAATCAGCGAACAACTGAGACTCCTGTCGCCCAGTATTCAGATCGTATACGGGCAGAACATGTTGGTGAACGATAGAGGCGAACATCTCTATCCGATGGGCGCATCATGGAAAAAACTGAAGCAGAAATTCCTGACAAGTATGTGCCTTCCTCACCCCGGCATGATGCATCATCGCAGTTTGTTTGAGGAGCACGGTCCGTTCGATGAATCGTTCCGCATAGCAGGAGATTATGAAATGCTGCTGCGCGAACTGAAGCACGCAGATGCACTATTCATTCCGAATCTTGTTGTTGCTGGTGTCCGGCAAGGAGGGATTAGCAGCAATCCAAGCTCGGCCCTGCTTGTTTTATCTGAGGCCAGACGAGCCCAGCGAATGCATGGGCAGAGATTTCCGCCTCTCCCTTGGATGTGGTCGATGATCAAGGTGTATCTGCGGTTTCTATTGTGGAATATATTTGGCGAACGGGTTGCGCGGAGCGCACTTGATCTAGGCCGGCAGATGCTCAATCAGCCAAGGCACTGGACCAAGACATAAATGGACGGCAATTCGATCGCACCGGTGAGCGTGGTGATTCCTTGTTTTCGCTGCGCGACATCAGTTGAACGTGCGGTTTTCTCGATCATGCAGCAGACGATGCTTCCGGAGGAGGTGCTCCTCATCGAGGACTGCAGCAATGATGGAGGAGAGACGTTAGATTGTCTTTATCGAGTGCAGGCGCTGTACCATAGTCGACTTAATATGCGGATTTATAGTCTCGATCAGAATGGTGGGCCAGGCGTGGCTCGGAATGTGGGGTGGGAAGCCGCTAAATCTCGCTATGTTGCGTTCCTAGACGCCGATGATGCCTGGCATCCCAGAAAGCTTGAGATTCAAGTGCCATGGATGGAATCTCACCCCGAAGCCACTATAACCGGCACGTATACTCAGGTCGTTTCGTCGCTAGACGATCCGCCTACGTTGTCAGCTTCATATCATTTCAAAGAAGTTTCGTTCAAACACATGCTCTTTGCGAATGTCTTGCCCACGCGTTCCGTCGTTATTCGATCCACCATCCCACATCGGTTTTTGCCTGGGAAGCGGTACAGCGAAGATTGTCTTTTGTGGCTTTCTGCAATGGCCGACGGCCACCGGGCATTTCTTTTGAAAGTGCCGCTCGCCTACTCTTTTAAGCCTGATTTTGGAGCGGGCGGGCTGAGCGCCCAGCTATGGACGTTCCACTGCGAGGTTCTGGATACGTATCGGCGGTTATATCAGGCCGGTCATATTACCGGCCTCATGCGGGCGATTCTCAGTTTTTATGAGCTTCTGAAGTTTCTTCGACGCGCTGTTCTCAGTCCATAATCCATTTATCAGCATGTGCGGCATTGCCGATGCTCTCCAGCACACGGAGCCTGATCTCTATCGGGTCGTCTCCGAGATGATCGACGCGATTCACCACCGTGGACCGGCTGACTGGGGCGTGTGGTGCTGTCTGTCCATCGGGCGTGGCGTGCCATGGCCACCTTTCAGGCTTGGTGGACTCAGGTGTCATCAGCGCCTGCTGTCGATACCCACGCATGAACAGGCGATCTCGAAGGAGAACGGTTGAGTTTATCTGACGTCATGAACCGTCCATACGTTCAGTTTCCTCATGAGATCGAGAAGAGCGCGGTGTCGGCGGGGCGTAATATCGATCATGAAACAGTACAAGGCTTTGGGGATGAGTGGACGCGATTTGATCAGCGTCGGCTTGGCGAGACCGAGCTGGCGCAGTTGTTTGATCGATATTTCCGCATTTTCCCCTGGCATCTCTTGCCCAACGATGCGTACGGCTTCGACCTCGGCTGTGGGAGCGGCCGCTGGGCGAAACTGGTCGCACCGAAAGTGGGTCGGCTTCACTGCATTGATGCCAGCGAGGCTGCCGTTGCGGTTGCGAGGGTGAACCTACGCGAGGCGACAAATTGTGAGTTTCACGTGACCTCGGTGGACCGAATACCGCCGACCGTGAGCGGGATGGATTTCGGTTACTCGCTGGGAGTTTTGCACCATATTCCTGATACCGAAGCGGCGTTGCAGGCTTGTGTAGAACGACTCAAACATGGGGCTCCGTTTCTCCTCTATCTCTATTATGCCTTCGATAATCGGCCCTGGTGGTTTCGTCTCCTGTGGCGGGTCAGTGAAGTGGCTCGGCGGAACGTTTCCCGGATGCCGATGAAATTGCGATATGTGGCGAGCCAGGTGATGGCCGCGACGATCTACTATCCCTTGGCTCGACTCTGTTGGTTCCTGGAACGAATAGGGTTGAAGGTCGAGGGCTTTCCTTTATCGGCTTATCGTGTGCAATCATTCTATGTCATGCGTACGGATGCGCTTGACCGGTTTGGGACCAGACTTGAACAGCGGTTTACGGCAATTCAGATTCGTCGGATGATGGAACGAGCCGGTCTTGATCGGATTACGTTCAGCGATTCCATTCCGTACTGGTGTGCGGTGGGCTTTAAGAAGTAGCCAAGATGTGTGGTATTGTCGGAATGATGTTCCATCGCGGCTCTGAGCTGGGCCGTACTGTTTCAGGAATGACCGAGATGATCCGCTATCGTGGGCCGGACGATTCGGACGTGTGGTGCGATGCCGACAGCGGCCTTGCTCTTGGCCATGTCCGGCTGTCGATCCTGGACCTGTCTTCCGCCGGCCATCAACCCATGGAATCGGCTTCCGGTCGCTATGTCATCGTATTCAACGGTGAAATCTACAATCATCTGGAGCTTCGAGGGCAGCTCACGGATCTACCGTGGCGTGGGCATTCAGACACAGAGACGCTCCTGGCGGCTTTTGAGACCTGGGGTGTTGAAAAAACGCTTCAGGCCACTGTGGGGATGTTTGCTTTTGCTCTATGGGATCGTGTCGAGCGGCGCCTCGTTTTGGCTCGTGACCGGATCGGAGAGAAGCCGCTCTACTATGGATGGTCCAACGGGACGTTCCTCTTTGCCTCGGAGCTGAAGGCGTTGGAAGCCTACCCAGGCTGGCGCGGTGAAATCGATCGGGATGCCCTGGGCTTGTTCATGCGCTATGCCTATGTGCCGTTACCGTACTCGATCTACAGGGGGATTCGAAAGCTCTTACCTGGAACGTATGTGACGATTGCTTCCACTTGCGCAGCCGGCTACTGGCCGGAACCCATACCCTATTGGTCCGCGGCAGCGACTGCAAGACAGCCCCGTCGATCCGATTGGACCGACAGCATGGCTGCGGATGAGCTGAACCGGCTATTGACCGTCGCCGTCAGGGGACAAATGGTTGCCGATGTGTCGCTCGGCGCCCTTCTATCTGGCGGGATCGATTCCTCAACCGTGGTGGCCATCATGCAGGCCCAGTCCTCTCGGCCGGTCAAGACCTTTTCGATCGGGTTTCATGATGATGAATATAACGAAGCTCACCAGGCGAAAGCGGTGGCTGCGCATCTCGGAACCGAGCATATAGAGCTCTATGTGAGTCCAGCCGACGCCTTGGCGGTGATTCCGCTCCTGTCGTCGATGTATGACGAACCATTCGGCGATTCGTCCGCCATTCCAACCCATCTTGTCACCAGCTTGGCCAGGCAACAGGTCACGGTCGCGCTATCCGGCGATGGAGGCGATGAGTTATTTGGAGGCTACAATCGGTATTCTTGGGGAAGCTTGATCTGGCGTCGAATCGGACGAGTGCCGGCTCCCATGAGGGCGATGGCCGCATCTGCCCTGTCCCTATTGTCGCCCGAACAGTGGGATAGGATCGGCGGGATACTGAGCCCTGGGCTGCCGGCTTCTCTCCATCTGTCGACTCTTGGGGAGAAGGTTCATAAACTTGCCGCAGTTCTGGATTCGGACAGTCAGACCGAATTGTATCGGCGTCTGGTGTCGATCCAACGAGAGACTGCTTCGTTGGTCATCGGCGCCCAGGACAAGCCGATCTGGTCCGATGCTCAAGCGCAACAACTGGGGGACCGGGATTTCAGCGAAGAGATGATGCTCCACGATTTGGTCGGGTACTTGACCGACGATATCCTACCCAAAGTCGATCGGGCCGCGATGGCGGTCAGCCTGGAAACCAGGATGCCGCTGCTGGACCATCGCGTCGTGGAGTTTTCCTGGAGTCTGCCGCTTTTGATGAAGATCAGGTCGGAAGGCCAAGGGAAATGGCTGCTCCGACAGGTTCTGTATCGCTATGTCCCGCAGTACCTTGTCGAACGACCAAAAATGGGTTTTGGAATTCCGTTGGATTCTTGGCTCCGAGGCAGTTTGAGGGATTGGGCTGAGGCGCTGCTGGAGGAGTCGCGGCTCAAGCGTGAAGGATATTTCGATCCGGGTCCGATCCGAGCGAAATGGCGGGAGCATCTCTCGGGTCGGCGCAATTGGCAATATTGGATCTGGAACGTCTTGGTGTTTCAACTCTGGTTGGGTGCCCATGCGCGATCGGCCTCGCCTGCTGTATCTTATCACTGAAGACTGGTATTTCTGGTCCCACCGTGTCGATCTGGCACGGGCCGCAAGGGATGCGGGCTATGCTGTTATTGTGGCGACACGTGTGACTGATCACGGAGAGCGGATCCAAAGAGAAGGATTTCAGCTTGAGCCGTTCGAGCTGGTCCGTCGGAGCCGCAATCTGCTCCGTGAGGTAATCGCTGTTGCCGAACTCGTGCGATTGTATCGGCGCGTCAGACCTGATGTCGTTCACCATGTAGCTATGAAGCCGATTCTGTACGGATCTTTGGCCGCGTGGGTGACGCGGGTTCCTGCGATCATCAACGCATTCGCCGGTCTCGGCTATACCTTCATGGACGAGCGGAACCGGCTGTTGCGTTGGTGCGTGAAGACGGCGTTACGAAGCGTCCTCGGTTTGGGGCATTCTGTCGTGCTGGTCCAAAATTGCGATGATCAAGACCGGCTCGTCGGAGAGGGTGTGGTTTCGGCCTCTCAAACGAGGATTATTGCTGGTTCCGGCATCGATGTCGCCATGTATTCCTTACAGCCGCAGCCGTCCGGTGTTCCGATGGTTGTTCTGCCGGCGCGCATGCTCTGGGATAAGGGTGTTGGCGAATTTGTAGAGGCTGCCAGACGGTTGAAGGAGAAAGGCGTCGATGCGCGATTCATTCTCGTCGGTCGACGAGATGAGCATAACCCCGCGGCTATCCCGGACATCCGCCTGAAGGAATGGGTGAAGGAAGGGGTGGTCGAGTGGTGGGGCCATCGAGAGGATATGCCGGCTGTCTATGCGGCGGCCATGCTCGTCGTGCTGCCATCGTATCGAGAGGGGCTTCCTAAAGTGTTGCTGGAAGCTGCAGCCTGCGGCAAGGCCATGGTGGCCACGGATGTACCTGGCTGTCGAGAGATTGTGCGTGATCGGTTTAACGGTTTGTTGGTTCCCCCTAGAGATTTCGCGGCGTTGGCGACGGCCATTGAAGAATTGTTGATCGACCAGGAGACGCGAGAGATCATGGGACAGCGAAGCCGGACCCGTGTGATGGTGGAATGGTCCGGTCCACGAATCGCCGAACAAGTGCTTGGCCTCTACCATGACATGGTGAAGGTCGCGGCCATCGATCGTTCCCATGGGTATGCATGACCAAAGTGCTGGTCACAGGGGCAACGGGGTTTCTGGGTTCGGCGCTTGTCGAAAAGCTCTGCCGATCGGGTCATCACGTACGGGCTGCCCTCCGTGATTCGACGCAACCCATCTCACGCTCGCTGAACGTCGAGACAGTTGTCGCCGACATCCGCGATGCGAAGAAAGTGCAGGAAATAGCGGATGGCTGTGAAGCCATCGTGCATCTGGCGGCGAAGGTTCATGCCATTGATGATTCTGGAGCCGAGACGGACTATGAAGCCGTCAACGTCGAGGGCACGAGACATATCCTCGATGCAGCAGTGAAATCGGGAGTAAACCGCATCGTATTTGCAAGTTCGGTCAAAGTGTTCGGTGAGGAGACGAGGGGGTGCATCGATGAAAGGCAGGCTCCCGATCCCCGGACTGCCTACAGTCGATCAAAATGGCGGGCGGAGCAACTTGTTTCGGAGTACGCTGAGCGACATGGCCGCACTGCTGTCTCGCTCCGGCTTCCGATGGTCTATGGTCAGACAAAGAACGGCAACCTGTATCGAATGATGGAAGCGATCGATCAGGGGCGGTTTCCAGCCTTGCCTCGGCTCTCGGCGGTCCGGAGTCTGTTGCATGTCGAGAATTTTGTGCAGGCGGTGTTGCTGTGCCTTCGTGTGTCGCGTTTTAATCGGGCCGCGTATATCGTCACCGATCCCGAGCCCTATTGCGTGACCGACCTCTATGATTGGTTGCGGGCCGGATTAGGGAAGCCTCATCCTCGATGGCGAGTACCGCTCTGGATACTCAAGAGCGGTGCGCGGTGCGGCGATGGGCTTCGATTCATCGGTGGCCGGCAGGTTCCCTTGACGACGGAACAACTGACCAAGCTGATCGGCTGTGCCTGGTATAGCTCAAGGGCAATCGAGCGGGAATTGGATTATCGAGCGACGTATTCCTTCGAGAAAGCGGTCCCTGAGCTGATTGCGTATTATCGCGAAGCTGCGGGTTCGGCTTGCTGAACGCGCATCGGGTTAATCCGGACCGACCTGATGAACCATACACCTTGGCTTCTGCTGGTTTCTTACAGAGATAAGCTTTAGCAGCTAGCGACACCACCATGCCGATCATAATCCTCGCCCTTCCTGCAGTTTTGGCTTTTGTTTCGGCCTGGTGGATCACAAGAAAGTTGTGCTCGCCGAATTCGTTCCTCTCAATACTCGCTCATCCCAACGAACGGACATTGCATTCCATGCCGACACCCCAGACCGGTGGGTTAGCCGTCATTGCCGGTGTGGTGATCAGTCTCGTTCTGGCAGCCAGCGTCTTGGCGATTCTTCAACCTTTGAAGCCTATCTTGCCGAAAGGCTTGGCGTCAGGGAGTGTGTGGATCGTGATTTCGATGCTCCTCATATTTGTCGTCTCTTTCATCGATGACTGTATAGGTCTTCCTGCAAGGCTGCGTCTGGGTGTTCAAGCGCTCTCCGCTTTTATCATCATCGGGGGTGTCGGTTTGACTTTGTCTTCCATCCCAATACCAGGAGGACCGAATATCCCGCTTGGGATAGCCGCAATTCCGGTCAGTGTCCTTGTTGTCCTATGGATGGCGAACCTCTATAATTTTATGGATGGGATGGACGGCTTTGCAGGCGGAATGACGTTTTTTGGGTTCGGATTTCTCGCATATTTCGGGTGGCAGGCCCATTTCCCGGTCATGCTCATCATCGCCACGTTCGTTGCGATGGGCGCGCTGGGGTTTCTCACCCATAATTTCCCGCCTGCACGTATTTTCATGGGCGATGCGGGGAGCATTACCATTGGATTCTTGGCAGGGACATTGATGATCCTTGGAGTTCGCGACGGAATATTCCAGCTGTGGGTCCCGGTCATGATCTTTTCCCCATTCATTGTGGACGCGACGGTGACTCTGATCCGACGGGTGCTCCGTCGCGAAAATATCTGGCAACCTCACCGGGAGCATTATTATCAACGATTGGTTCTGAGCGGATGGAGCCATCGCCGGACCGTGCTTGCAGAGTATGGAGTCATGGTTCTGTGCGGAGGACTGGCTGTTCTGTATCACCACTCGAAGGACGAAGTGAGGCTCATTATTTTTGCCGTATGGGTCGGCATGTTTCTCCTATTCCGAATCTTGGTGGGCAGGCTTGAGCGGAATGGAATGGTCGCCCGCTCTCTTCGAGATCCTGTTCCATCAGGCAGAGGCGCTGAAGCGCCGGTTGTGCCGGTTCAAGACCCTCCACATGTCGTCGTCAAGACATAGCGTGACCCTGCTCGATTCTGCCTCCTCCCAACGGAGGAACCGAAGTGACTTCTTGCGTCTTGCTGTTCGGCTACGCGATGAAGGACACCTTTTCCGGCGCGGTGATTCCGAAATGGAGGATTTGTTCAAGGGAAGCATCGATCGGTTCTGCGAAATCGCGGCTCGGCTGAGCGACGCCAAGCGGGTGCTTGATGTAGGGTCTGGACAAGGTTTATTGCTCTTGTTTCTGGCCGAACTGGGTCACGAATGTCATGGGCTCGACGTGAAGGATCAGCCTTCGAGTTACCCTGATACGTACGAGAAAGGCATCACGTTTCAGCTGTGTAATGTGGAAGCAGATGCGATTCCCTATCCTGACGAATCATTCGATGCCGTGGTGTGCTGCCAGGTGCTTGAACATTTTTCACATTCTCATCTGCCGGCGGTCCGTGAAATGAGGCGAGTGCTGCGGCCGGGAGGAGTCCTGGAGGTCGACGTGCCCAACGTTGCCAGTTTTAGAAACCGGAGCCGTCTGTTGCGAGGAAAGCATATTAGCTACGACTATGCCGATCACTATCTTCATGCGACCCCCATTCTGTACAAGGGCATGTCGTATTATCCCCTCCGACACAATCGCGAGTTTACCCGGGGTGAGTTGGAGTTGCTACTGAACTCGGCGGGTTTCGAACGATACGAGGTGTCCTTCCTCAAGTCCAGACGGTACCGAGAGGGAATGGAACGGATGAAATCGCTGGGCACGGCGATGAAAGACATGATTCCGTCTCTTCGGAAATCCCTGATCGCTTTTGCCTACAAGTGATGAGTTGGACGAAGGACAGAATGCAGATGGAAGCGAGGCAGGCGGCAGGCTGGACGACGACTGCGCTCGGATTCACGATTCCACTGTGGGTAGTCGCGGATGGGATTCTCGTCGTTCTGCTCGTGTTGTGTTGGGCGGCCTCCGGGGGGTGGCGTGAAAGACTTCGCCGGATGACGGTAAATCCCGTGGCGCTGACCGCTTTGTTGTTGTTCGGGTGGTTGCTGGCAGGATCCTTTTGGGGGCTCGGCACACTTGACGAACGAATACTGGCGGTGAAGAAGTATGCTGATCTCCTGCTTATCCCGTTGTTGATTTCAATGGCGGTCGATGCCCAGGAGCGCCATCGCGCAATCTCGGCCTTGGCGGCCTCATTACTGGTGACGTTGGCGCTCTCGTTCGTATTAGGTCTGGGGCTCCTTCCCACAGGCGGGTTCATCAAAGGCGAGATGGGCAATCCGTTCGTGTTCAAGAAACACACCACGCATAATGTGTTGATGGCGTTCGGCGCGTTACTCTTTGCCGTGTTGGCCCGGCAGTCCCAAGACAGACGCGTACGATGGGGGTGGAGTCTTGCTTCGCTTTTGGCCGTCGGTAATGTGTTGTTGATGGTCCAGGGCCGAACAGGGTATGTGGTGCTGGCCGGACTTGCCATCCTGGCCTTTCATATGACCTTGGGGTGGCGAGGAATACTCGCAGCGATGGTGGTGCTGGGCGTATCATTTTCGACCGTATACCAAGTTTCGTCTTCATTTCACGAACGGGTGAATCTTGCCGTTTCTGGTGTCACACAGTGGAATCCTAAGGTGGCTGTAGTGGGCGATGCGGTAGGCTGGCGATTGGAATATTTCTATCACACAGCCGAGATCATTCAGGACCACCCGCTGATAGGTGTCGGTACGGGAGGGTTTGTTCAAGCGTACCGGGCCCGTACGGAACAAGCCGGTCTCGATGTTCCACCCCATCCCCACAATCAATATCTTTTTATCATGGTACAAGTCGGCATAGTCGGACTCGGTTTACTGCTCTGGTTGTTTGTGCAACAGTGGCGATCGACCTCTCTCAACCGTGATGCAACGTACGGATTGCTTGCCAAAGGGGTAGTGGTGACTATAGCGGTCGGAAGTTTCTTCAACCCCTTTCTCGTGGATCATACGGAGAAGTTGTTCTACTGCTGGTTCTCCGGTCTCATGTATTCCGAGACTGATCCCCATCTTGATGCCAAGACATGAGTGTGTCCGTGTATATCATCGCCTACAACGAGGCGAGGAAGATCGCCGACGCCATCAACAGTGTGTTGTGGGCCGACGAAATCATTGTGGTCGACTCCGCCAGTACCGACGAAACTGCTCGGATCGCACAGGAGTTGGGAGCTCGAGTCGTCCAGATCCCGTTCCAGGGATTCGGCCACCTGCGGAATCAAGCGGTCAATGCCTGTACGCATGAGTGGATTTTCAGTCTCGACACGGACGAGCAATGCACCGCGGAGGTTCGTGATGAAATCCTCATGCTCCATTCCGGAACTCCCGAGCACGACGCGTATCTTGTGCCAAGACGGAATTATTTCATGGGACGCTGGATCGAACATTCCGGCTGGTATCCGAATTTCCGCCAACCACAATTGTTTCGGAAAGGGTCCATGAAATATGTTGAATCTCCTGTCCACGAAGGATATGAATTGTTGACCGCCAAACCGATCGGTCGGCTGGAGCATGCGATTTGGCAAATCCCGTTCAGGGACTTTGAAGAGGTCGTCAAGAAGGCCAACCGCTATTCGTCGCTTGGGGTGCTGAAGCTCGCCGATCAACAAGTGACGATGGGGACTGCATTGGCGCATGGCATCTGGTCGTTTCTCAAACATTATGTCGCGAAGCGAGGGTTTCTGGACGGCTGGGCCGGGTTTGTCATCGCCTTCGGAAATTTCGAAGGAACGTTCTATCGATATGCTAAACGGTTTGAACAGCAAGCGATGTGGTCGCTCCCTAAACAGGCGCCTCTTCGACGCCGAGGCGATTCACCATCAAAATGAAAACGGCAGTGATCGTGACGACATACAACCGCCCTGATGCACTGGCGGTTGTACTGGAAGGCTACTGTGGCCAAAGCGATCAAGATTTCGAACTCGTAGTCGCGGATGACGGGTCGAAGGAGGAGACGGCTGAGGTCGCGCGGCAATTTGCACGGCGTACGCCGTTTCCGGTGACACATATTTGGCAGGAGGACCGAGGGTTTCGAGCGGCCGCCATTCGCAATCGAGCCGTCGCGTCGACGGATGCCGATTATGTGGTGTTCACAGATGGCGACTGTGTTCCTTCGCGTCATTTCGTGCGTGTCCATAAGCAACTTGCCGAACCAGGCTACTTTCTCGGATCGAATCGTGTGTTGCTCTCGGCCGGGTTGACGAGCCATGTGTTGGGCCAGCGGCTGCCGATTCACGCCTGGAGCGGTGTCGATTGGATACAGCCCTGGTTTCGGCGAGAAGTCAATCGGCTGCTTCCCCTGATCACTCTGCCCGATGCTCCGTTTCGAAAATGGACGCCGGGTCGGTGGAAAGGCATCAAGACCTGCAATCTCTCCATGTGGCGGACCGACTTGATCGGTGTGAACGGACTGGACGAGTCCTACGAGGGGTGGGGGCTTGAAGATTCTGATTTGATTATTCGCCTTCTTCATGCCGGCGTAAAGCATAAGAATGCGCGCATGGCTGCGACGGTGTTTCATCTATGGCATCCTGAGCAGGATCGTGGGCATCTCCAGGAAAATCAGAAACGACTGAACGATTTATTGCAATCGACCACGGTCAGGGCCGCTGTCGGACTTGATCAATATGGGTTTGCGTGAAATGGACGGGACAATGCTCTTGCGGCGCGAACGCAATGCCGACGGATCGGTGATCCTCGATTGCCGGGTTAGCACCTCAGAATGAGAACACGCTAACCATGCACGCAGACAAGAACGATGACCGAAGCTCGGTGTCAGCGACGATGTCAGGGGATCGCTTGTTTGACCGGTGTCCTCTCGGCTGTCGCGACGATTTGCAGACGAGCGCGATTACCTTAACCGAAGGACCGTTGCTTCGATGTACGATGTGCGGCCAACTCCTCAGCAGTTGTACCCGTGGGCAATATGAGCTGGCGCTGAAGAAATGGGACACCTCGAATGGTACAACACCGGAGGCTCAGTCTGCTGCTCGCTTTCAACAGGTGACTGAGCGGCGGTTGCGTTGCGCTCTTCGGTTACTGGGTCGGTTCGCTACTCCACCGCTTCGTCTGCTCGATGTAGGTTGCTCCAGCGGAGCGTTGCTTGCCGTTGCGGCAAAGTCGGGATTCTCCCCCAACGGCGTGGAAATAGCGAGCAAAGCCGCTGAGACGGCTCAGCGTGCAGGTTTTGAGGTATTTTGTGGCCTGCTCCATGACGCACGCTTTGCTGATGAAACGTTTCATGTCATCACGGCGTTCGAGATCATCGAACACCTGAACGCCCCGCTTTCCCTGTTGAGCGAATGCCGTCGAATCTTGAAGCCGGGAGGCGTTCTCATTGTTAACACCCCGAATGCTGCAAGTTGGACAGCCGGTGTGATGAGAGAATGTTGGGATGGTTTTAGCCTTTCCGCAATGGGTGGTCACGTGAGTTTCTTTTCGCCGCAGTCGCTCACAAATTTGGCCGAGCAATGTGGATTTCGAGTGGAACGTCTTGAGACCAGGCGTGTTCGATTTGTTGAATCACATCAAGCATCTCCCGTAGTCTATCGTACACTGAAGATCCTTGGAGAAATTTGCAGCGTGCCGGCGAGCCTTCTGCATAGAGGTCACGACATGCTCGCATTCTTGAGAAAAGTATAGGAGAGCTGCGTACGTGCGGAGCAGTGATCGTCGGTCGGTAATACGCGATCAGGCCATCGGTGCTGATGAAGTGCGAGATGAATAGCGCATTGGTCGTGTGCACGCGTCGGATCGGAGATGTGCTGTTGGCCACGCCGGTCGTTCGTTCACTCAAGGCGGCGTTGCCCCATCTGATGATCGATATGCTCGTGTTCGAAGGGACCGAGGATATTGTATCGGCCAATCTTGACCTCCGACGAATCTGGACGATTCCCGAACGTCCTCCGATCGGAGCTCATCTGAGATTACTCCGCTCGATTTGGCGTCGCTATGATATCGCCCTTTCGGTCTTAGCCGGCGATCGCCCCACCTTTCACGCTTGGGTCGCCGGCCGATATCGCGTGGGTACGTTGTTACCGGACGGCAAATCGTGGTGGAAACGGACCCTGCTCCATGAATGGATTCCGTTCGATAACTTGTCTACTCATACGGTCGTGATGAATCTGCGATTGCTTGCACCGTTAGGGATCAAACCTCTCGGGACACCAGTCGTCAGTTGGAAAGACGAGGATGAAGCATCCGTTCATCGCCGGTTTTCCGATGTAGAGACTCATCGACGATACGCCGTCCTGCATGTCTCGCCGAAGTTTGTCTACAAGACCTGGTCGGTGGCCGGTTGGGTCGCGCTTGGACAGTGGCTAGTCGATCAGGGGCTTGTAGTCGTGGTGGCAGGAGGGGCGTCGGATCAACGAGCCTACAGCGAACAAGTGGTCAAGAGACTCCCTGAGGCGGTGAATCTTGTCGGTCATCTGACCTTGCCTGCGCTCGGGTATCTGCTCAGCCGCGCAGCCCTGTATATCGGAACGGATACAGCTGTGAGTCATATGGCGGCGGCCATCGGTGCGCCGACCGTCGTCCTGTTCGGGCCGTCGAATCCGGTGAAGTGGGGGCCCTGGCCGAAGAACTTCCCTGCCACAGCTCAGAGTCCGTGGAAAACTCGTGGATCGCAACGGCTGGAGAATGTCTACTTGCTTCAAGGAGAAGGAGACTGCGTGCCTTGCTTGGGCGAAGGCTGCGACCGCCATATCAATAGTTTGAGCAAGTGTCTGCAAGAGTTGCCCGTGAATCGTGTCATCCAGGCCGTCGAAATGCTGCTGGCGGAACGTGAGCCCTTCGTTCGGACATCAGGATTCGCATGAAACAGACCGTAGCCAAATTATTTCACTCCCTCGCCGGACGGTATGGGAGCGCGGTGCTCGATCATCGCGCGACCCTCGTTATCGGCGCGCAGCTGACTCTGATCCTGACGGCCAATGTGACCGCCTTTGCCCTGCGCTTTGAGGGCGATATTCCTCTCGAATATCGGCAGATCATGTGGGATCATCTGCCCGCCCTGTTGCTGATATTCGGTGCCGGGTTATGGGCGTTTGGGATTCATCGCGGGCTTTGGAGATATGTCGGTCTTCACGACCTGGGCAAGATCCTCTTGGCCTCTCTGACCAGCGCAGCGATATTTTACGGAGTGATCCATCTTATCGGAGGTATTACCCAGTATCCTCGATCCGTGATCATCTTGACCGGGCTGTTGAATGGATTGTATTTGGCGGGAATCCGATTAACCGTGCGGGGGTTCCGTGAGTGGCTCCAGGTCGTCGGTCCTCGTGCACGACGGGTGTTGATCGTCGGTGCCGGGAATGCGGGCGAGCTGTTGGTCAGGGACATGTTGTCCGATGCAAATTATGACTGCCGTCCGGTGGGGTTCGTGGACGACGATCCTATCAAGCGTAAGAAAAAGATCCATGGAATCCCGATTGTAGGGACCATTGCCGATACCAAGCAGGCGGCCGACAGGCTGGATGCCCAAGAAATCATCGTGGCCATTCCATCGGCTTCGACGGCGGTGAAACAGAAAATTTTGGCGGCTTCAGAAGGGTGCAAGATCCCGATTAAAACCTTGCCCGATATCAAGCAACTCTTGGTCGATCCTATCTCTCTGCAGCAAGTACGGCCGATGAAACTGGAGGACTTGCTGCAGCGCGAACCGATCCAAACGGATCGTCAGGAACTGCGCCCCCTCATCGCCGGAAAGACGGTATTGGTGACCGGAGCGGGGGGGTCGATCGGATCGGAATTGTGCCGGCAGATCGCGCGATACAAGCCGGCATGTCTGGTGTTGTTCGAACGGTATGAAAATACCCTCCATTCGCTCCTGCTTGAGTTGAGAGCGGAACATCCCGAGGCGGTGATCATCCCGGTCATCGGAGATGTCACGGTGCCGGATCGTGTATGGGAGGTGTTCAATCAGACGCGTCCGGATATCGTGTTCCATGCTGCTGCGCACAAACATGTTCCGCTTATGGAACTGAACCCGAAGGAAGCGATCCGCAACAATATCCTCGGGACTCGCGTCGTCGCCGAAGTCGCCTTGAAAACAGGCGTTGACCGATTTGTGCTGATCTCTACGGATAAGGCCATCAATCCGTCGAGCGTCATGGGTGCCACCAAGAGAATTGCGGAGCATTTGGTGCAGGAGTTCAACCACACCGGTTTCACGAAGTTTACGGTCGTGCGGTTCGGCAATGTGCTGGGCAGCAATGGCAGCGTGGTGCCCTTGTTCTCCGAACAGATCCGGAAGGGTGGTCCGGTGACAGTGACTCATCCGGAGGTCAAGCGGTTCTTTATGACGATTCCGGAGGCCGTGCAGCTGGTTCTCCAGGCGAGCGTGATGGGACGGAGAGGAGACGTATTCGTGCTCGATATGGGGGAACAGATCAAAGTCGCTGATCTTGCCAGAAACATGATCGTGTTGGCCGGCCTCGTTCCAGGAAAGGACGTCGACATCGTCTTTACGGGGCTGCGGCCGGGAGAAAAGTTGTACGAGGAGCTGTTTGAGGAGTGTGAACGGGTGGAGCCGACCATCCATCCGAAAATTCATCGCGCCATCGGATCACCTGTTCCCGTCAGCGAGCTGACTGAATGGCTGGAGTCGCTAGAGGCTACTGTTTCAAAACTGGATGAAGAAGAACTGCTTCAAGATCTCAAACGACTTGTTCCAAGTTTTCAACCTGTTCTATCTTCTTAACGGATGGCCTGACAGCCTGTTGACAGAACTCACCATCGTCGTTCGCGCATCGTTCACATGGAACACACAAGGATCTCAATAGAAGCATGAGTATTATGGTCACCGGCGGTGCCGGGTTTATCGGTGCCAACTTCGTTCTCGACTGGCTGGCGCAACACAATGAGCCCGTGATCAACCTCGACAAGCTCACCTATGCGGGCAATCTGGACAATCTTGCCGGGCTACAAGGGGATACGAGGCATATGTTTGTCCGAGGGGATATCGGCGATACGGTGCTCGTCGATCGACTGCTGGCCGAGCACCGTCCCCGCGCAATCATCAATTTTGCCGCTGAAAGCCATGTCGATCGTTCCATTCACGGTCCCGGCGAATTCATCCAGACCAACATCGTCGGCACCTTTCACTTGCTTGAATCCGTGCGGGCCTATTGGGAAGCGCTGGAAGGCGAGGCCAAAGAGCGCTTCCGCTTTCTACAGGTGTCGACCGACGAAGTGTACGGCTCGTTAACGAAAGAGGCTCCATCCTTCAGAGAAACGAGTCGGTACGAACCAAACAGCCCCTATTCGGCCAGCAAGGCGGCCGGCGATCATCTGGTGCGCGCCTACCACCATACCTATGGGTTACCGGTTCTCACGACCAATTGCTCAAATAATTACGGTCCGTATCACTTTCCAGAAAAACTCATTCCACTGTGCATCCTGAATGCGTTGGCAGGCAAACCGCTTCCTCTTTATGGCGACGGCCGACAAGTGCGAGACTGGCTGTACGTCAAAGACCACTGCAGTGCCATCCGGCTCGTGCTTGAAAAGGGGTGCGTGGGCGAAACGTACAACATCGGCGGCTGGAACGAAAAAGCCAATCTCGATGTTGTACGGATTCTCTGCGACATCCTAGACGAACTGGCTCCGCCAACCACTCGCGACTTGCCACTTACCACTTACCGTTCCCTGATCACCTTCGTCAAAGATCGTCCGGGTCACGACCGCCGCTATGCCATCGACGCGAGCAAACTCAAACGAGAACTAGGGTGGAAGCCCCAAGAGACCTTTGAAACAGGCCTCCGCAAGACGATTGCTTGGTATCTGGATAACCAGAGTTGGGTTGCCAACGTCACCAGCGGTGCCTACCGCAACTGGCTCGACAAGCAATACGGCACCTGAGCGCGATGAAGATACTGTTAACGGGCAAGCGAGGTCAGGTCGGTTTTGAGTTGCAACGTGCATTGGCCCCCTTAGGGGAGGTCTATGCCGTCGATCATGCTGAGTGCGACTTGGCCGATGCCTCTGCGATCTCTGGCTTGGTGCGATCAGTTAAACCAGACCTGGTGATCAATCCTGGAGCCTATACTGCAGTAGACAAGGCAGAATCGGAGCCCGCGTTGGCTCACGCTGTCAATGCTGTCGCGCCTGGAGTTCTGGGAGAAGAAGCGGCGAAACTGGGAGCCTGGGTCGTGCATTATTCGACCGACTATGTGTTTGATGGCACCAAGCAGGGTGCCTATACGGAAGATGATCAGACGAACCCCCTCAATGTCTATGGGCGCACCAAGAGGGATGGTGAGATCGCGCTACAATCGACCGGCGCGCGGCATCTGATCTTTCGTACGAGCTGGGTGGTCGGAGTCCAGGGACAAAATTTTGCGAAAACGGTCCTGCGATTGGCTCTTGAACGAGAAAGTTTGAACATCGTGGCGGATCAATATGGGGTGCCGACATCTGCGGCCTTGCTCGCGGATGTGACGGCACTGCTGGTTCGGCAGAGACAGCGTGAGGGAGATAAAGACTTTCCCTACGGCTTGTATCATCTTGTGCCAGGCGGGGAGACGAACTGGTGTGAGTATGCGCGGTTTGTCCTGTCGGAAGCCGTTGCTGCCGGCAAACCTCTCAAGCTCTTGCCGGATGCTATTCGTGCGGTTCCGTCGTCGGAATATCCCACGGTTGCAAAACGCCCAGCCAATTCACGATTGGATCCCACGAAGCTTCGCCGTTGCTTTGACCTGGAATTGCCTGAGTGGCACAGCGGGGTTCAGCACGTCATGCAACAAATTCTGACTGATGGTAAGTGGTAAGTAGCGAGTAGTAAGTGTGGAATAGCGAGTTGTAGCATTGAAGGAATACTGACCGCTCACCACTTACCAGTGATCAGTAATGGGTAAACCACATGAACAACTGGAAGCATGGAAATTCGCGATGGAATTGGCTAAAGCCGTGTATCAGATGACTGCGACTTTCCCGGCAGAGGAACGTTATGGACTCGCTCAGCAAATGAGACGCGCAGCAGTGTCAATACCCAGCAATATCGTAGAAGGTGCTGGCCGAAATAGCGCAAAGGAGTTCGTGAATTTCATAGGGATATCGCGAGGCTCGTTGGCTGAACTTGAAACGCAGCTGCAACTGGCGGTTATGCTTGGCTTCGCCGCACCAGACCACCAAGCCTTTGAATTGGCCAATGACGCTGGAAAGCGGCTAACCGGCTTACGCAAAAAACTGAGCGCCACATGACTCAACTCACTCCTTCCCACTCACCACTTACTACTGACCATTCCCACTTCCCCAGAAAAGGTATTATCCTTGCCGGTGGCTCCGGCACTCGTCTGTATCCGGTGACGCAAGCGGTTTCCAAGCAGTTGCTCCCGGTCTTCGACAAACCGATGATCTACTATCCGCTCAGTGCGCTCATGTTGGCGGGGATCCGGGACCTCCTCATCATCTCCACACCGCAGGACACCCCACGCTTCGAGCAGCTGCTGGGGAGCGGCAATCAGTGGGGGCTGGATATCCAGTATGCCGTACAGCCCTCGCCCGATGGGCTCGCACAGGCGTTTCTGATCGGCGGGTCGTTCATCGGGAACAATCCCTCTGCCTTGGTGCTGGGCGATAACATCTTCTATGGCCATGATTTTCACAGTCTGCTCGGCAACGCCATGGCGCGCACGAAAGGGGCGACGGTCTTTGCCTACCATGTTCATGACCCGGAGCGGTATGGTGTGGTCGAATTTGATGAGAAGGGCAACGTCCTCTCGTTGGAAGAAAAGCCGAGGCAGCCCAAGTCGCACTATGCCGTGACCGGCCTCTATTTTTACGACCATCAGGTGGTTGAGCTTGCCAAAAGCCTCAGACCTTCCCGCCGCGGTGAGCTGGAAATCACGGACCTGAATCGCTTGTATCTGGAGCAAGGCACACTCAAAGTCGAAATCATGGGGCGTGGGTATGCTTGGTTGGACACCGGCACGCATGAATCGCTCCTCGATGCGAGCCAGTTCATCGCCACACTAGAAAACCGGCAAGGCTTGAAGGTGGCATGTCCCGAAGAAATCGCCTACAGACAGCGATGGATCGATGCCGCTCAGCTTGAAAGACTCGCACAGCCACTGGCCAAAACCGGTTACGGGCGGTATCTATCTCGCCTGTTGGAAGAAAACGTCTTTTAATGAAGACCACGCTGCTCGATCCGGCAATCGTAGGGCAAATCGGCGGGTATTGTGTTAGGGCTGCCCTTTTAGAACCGGACTGTGTCGAGTGACCGGCACAACTCGGTCCTTATCTCAGCGCGTCAATCCTCATGCCGCGCATGCTGTATCGAGTGCGTCCTTGCTGCAGAGCCTCTGGAGGAATCGCGGGCTTATTGCACAGATGACCAGGCGTGAAGTGGTCGGGCGATAATGGGTACGTGCAGTGGACCGCATTGTTCGCTCCACTCGTGTTGATGCTCCTGATCATCATAACCCTTGGCCTGGATGCTGACGTCCTTGGGAGTGTTTGTGCGGGATGTGGGGCAAACGATCGGCATCATGACTACAGTGATGTTGTTTCTTTCGCCTGTCTTTTGCCCTGTGACCGCCCTTTCGGAGGCGGTTCGATACTGGCTCATGGCTAATCCGCTTACCTTCATCATCGAGCAAGCACGAGCAGTCTTGATCTGGGGGCGCATGCCGGACTGGGTGGGATTGGGAGAGTACGCACTCGTTGCCATTGCCGTTGCTTGGGCTGGTTATGCGTGGTTCCAAAAAATACGCAATGGGTTTGCCGATGTCCTCTGAGGACCTCAAGCCGGCCGGGGTCATTTGGCACAATGGGCACGTCCGAACCGAGGATCGTAACCACCTGCTTGGGCAGCGACCTCTAACGATATGGCTGACCGGTCTAAGCGCATCGGGCAAATCCACCTTGGCGTTTGCACTGGAGCGTCGGCTGGTCGATATCGGCCATGCGTGCTATGTGTTGGACGGCGACAATATCCGGCATGGCTTGAACAAGGATCTGAGGTTTTCACATGAGGACCGCACCGAAAATGTCAGACGCATCGCAGAAGTGGCGCGCTTGATGAACGACGCGGGTTTAGTCGTCATCACGGCATTTATCTCGCCGTATCGTGATGACCGCCGATTAGCGCGAGAGATTGTCGGCGCAGAGCGTTTTGTGGAAGTCTATCTCAGCACGCCCATTGAAACATGTGAGGCGCGAGACCCTAAAGGCATGTATAAGCGGGCGCGGGCCGGCCAACTATCAGGATTTACGGGCGTGAATGATCCATATGAATTACCCAGAACGCCTGATCTGACGATTGACACGTCGATCGCCTCGCCCTCAGACTGTGTGGGGAAGGTGCTTGCCGAAGTAATTGCGCGCATTGCAGTGTCCAAAGGCGAGAAACAACCCACGCTCAAAGACTCCCCATGAGCGATGACGATATCGTTATCAATAGAGCACGTGGAGCGCGAATTAAGCGCCATGATCAAATTTTCCTATGCGGAGCTTGATCGTCGTATCCTGGGTGAAGGAAAGGGCCTCGAGTGAGGAGGGAGAATGAACGCCCAAGGCATGCAATGCAGACAGTCAAAGACGACCTCGTCCTGAATGAATTCTTGGAAAAGATCACCCCGGTCCGTGCGCGCATCCAACGACTCATCCTGTTCGGGTCGCGCGCAAGAGGGACCCATCGGCCCGACTCGGATTACGATCTTCTCCTGGTCGTGTCGCGAAAAGACGATGCGCTGCTCGACGTTCTGTACGAAGCGGTGATGGACGTCCTACTGGCGCACGGGCGCTTAGTGTCGTTGAAAGTGTTTCCCGAACAGGAATTTGCCAGACTGCAAGCCTTGCAGACGCCGTTCATGGAGCATGTGAATCGAGAGGGAATTACCATTGGATAATGGCGCAACGGGAGTTAATCCGGAGCTATTTGGCCAAAGCGCACGAGAAGGCCCGGGTTGCCCTCGACCTCTGTGCCAGGGGAGAGTGGGACGACGCGATATCACGGGCCTACTATGCCGCATACCATGCGGCGCAAGCCGCCCTGCTGACCGAGGGGCAACGCGGCGACACCCACAAGGGCGTCGTGATGCTCTTCGGGCTCCTGCTGGTGAAAACCGGAAAACTGGACAAGAAGTGGGGTAAGTTCTTGTCCAATCTGAAGGATGACCGCGAGGCTGGAGACTACGACGCCCTATCCTACTAGGATGAAGACACGGCACGCCGCGCGGTTCACGAAGCGGAGGCGTTTGTCGATGCGGTTGAGCAGTACCTGAGCTGGATTGTGACAAGCTGAGAGCATTTGGCTGTTCACGACCGACGACTCATTTTTGGCGATCGCAGGAGAAGCTTTCGTGAATAAGGCGGGTGAGTCCCGGGCCGAAGGCGAAGCGGGAGAAAGTGGAACAAGTTCTCCAAATTCCGGTCAAAGCCCTCACGGGTGCATGACAAATTCGGGAATTAGCTGACTGCTTTTCCGTCACGCCGCTTGATGCGGTGAAGTCTGTCCAGCAAGATGGCGACCTCATCTGACCGACGTGCCGGCGCGAAATCATCGGCCGATTTCCTGAGCCTGGTCATCGCCTGGGTCCGCTTCTGGTGGTTCCAAAAAACGCGCAAAGGAGTTGTCGATGTCCTCTAAGCCGAATGGTCCCGATCAATTGCCCGCTTGCCACCTGGAAACCGTGATCTCCGAGGAGCAAGGGAATCGTGTCGCGTCCCATCACCCATCACCAGGATGACGTCGCCATTCGGGTGCAAAACCCCAGCAAGTGCGATTCCCTCTCCGAGCGATTGGCACCCAATGGAGCGTGAACTGTCATGCAACAGTTCTCAACTTCTCCCAAAGAAATCGCCGCTAGCTTCTGGCGCAATCGCGAGCTAATCCTTGCTTTGACCAAGCGCGAAGTGGTGGGCCGCTATAGGGGCTCTGTGATGGGGATCACGTGGTCGTTGTTTAACCCCATCCTGATGCTGCTCGTCTATACATTTGTGTTTTCTGTGGTATTCAAAGCGCGGTGGGATGTTGGCGGCGATGACAATAAAGCCGGCTTTGCCATCATGCTGTTCGTCGGCATGCTTGTCCATGGGTTATTTGCCGAATGCCTGAACCGCGCTCCGAGTCTGATTTTATCTAACGTCAACTTCGTCAAGAAGGTCGTTTTCCCGCTTGAAATTTTGCCATGGGTAGCCATGGGCTCGGCCCTTTTTCATGCCGCCGTTAGTCTCGTGGTCTTGCTGTTGGCGCAACTGATTGTGACCCACCAACTCATGTGGACTGCGCTGTTATTCCCTTGTGTGCTCGTGCCGCTTGTGTTTGTAGCCATGGGCTTCGCGTGGTTCCTGGCAGGGCTGGGCGTGTATGTGCGTGACATCGGGCAAATCACCGGCATGTTCACCACCGTATTACTGTTTCTTTCGCCCGTGTTTTATCCGATCAGTGCCCTACCGGAACGGTATCAAATGTGGCTGCATGTGAATCCACTGACCTTCATCATCGAAGAAAGCCGCAATATTTTGATCTATGGCAAGATGCTGGATATCGAGGGTTGGGTGGTGAGAGTGGCGGGAGGCATGGTGATCGCGTGGTGCGGATTTGTCTGGTTTCAGAAAACTAGAAAAGGGTTTGCCGATGTCCTCTGATGACATTGCCGTCCATGTCCAGAAAGTGAGCAAGTGCTAGCTGTCTTACAGCCCGCCGACGTCTGCATCCCTGCTGGCTGATGTCACGGCTCAGGTGGTTCGCCAGATACAGCGGGAGAAGGAAAGCACCTTTTCCTTTTGGGTCCTAATATCTAGTGGACAGCTGGGGGCCATGAAGTGTGACTCTGCCCGGTTTGCAGTGTCGGAAGCTCTTGCAGCCGGCAAGCCGCGTACGATCTCACCGGATGCGATCCGTGCGATTCTCTACTTAGAATATCCGACGATTAACTAACTCTGGTGGTGTGCTCTGCGTAATGATCGAAGTTCAAGCGGACCATATTAGTGGGAAGATGACATTGTTCAATTTTTTGGATGTTACAGAAGGAATTAGCAGATAGTTATGGGCTCGACATACTTCATAAATGATGAGTACCAGCGTCACAACAGAAGGCGCCAAGAGCACCTGGCAAGTTTAGCCTTGCCGCTTGCCAATAAGACAGTTTTGGAGGTTGGCGCTGGCATTGGAGATCACACTAGTTTTTTCCTCGATCGACAGTGTCGAGTTACAGTTACTGATGTGCGAGATGAGAATCTCGACTACGTAAAATCACGCTTTCCCTCAGTCGAGTCTAGGGCCATAGACTTGGAGAGAGAGACGCCGTCTGACTTGCCTCCCCACGACATTGTTTATGCGTATGGGGTAATCTACCATTTATCAGAACCAGGTCGTGCTCTCGCGAGCATTGCCAATCTCACTACCGAGCTATTGCTGGTCGAAACTTGTGTGTCTTTTGGAGCACATGAAGCTGTTAATCCAGTTTTGGAGAATACAGGTGATCCTACCCAGGCAGCGCACGGAATTGGCTGTAGACCAACGCGACCATGGCTCTTCAATACGCTCAAACGACTTCTCCCGTACGTCTATGTACCGTTAACTCAGCCCTGGCATGAGGAGTTTCCCACGGACTGGCTCGGGGAACCTCCGGTAAACGAGACCGGTTTGTACAGGAGTATTTTTGTGGCTACTCGGCAACCGTTGAACAATCCACTGTTGGCAGATGAACTTATCGACAGGCAGTTCCGGCGTTAACCAGATGCGCCAGACTTTGTGGATTGGGTTGGTGATGAACTCGCTCACGTGGTTTGTGACTGTAGATCGCCCGCTAGCCTTGGGTGGGCAGTTTATTTCGTTTGGTGAGTGGGTTGTTCGTACACTTGGTTACGGCTTGTTTGCGCTCGCGGCTTTCGCTTTCTTTCCGCGCGCCCGTAAATCTTTTGCAGACTTGTTGTCGTCATGAAATCGTATGCTCCGTGGGATGCCCATCGTGCTGCCCTTGCCGAACTCTTGTCACCGTTCTTAGACAAGTTCACGATCGTTGACGTTGGGGCTCACGGTACCGGAGAGGCAGATGTTTATGCGCCGGCTCTTGAGGCACCGAACGCATTGGTCATTGGATTTGAGCCGAACACAGAGGAGTGTGCTCGTCTCAATCTGCAGTCGGCGGGGCGGCGCAGGTTCTTCGCACATGCTATTGGGAACGGTCGGCCGGGCATCTTCCATGTTTGCCGCGGTCCTCTGACGTCATCTCTTCTGCGACCAAATACTGCCGTGCTCGACCAATACGAAAACTTGGCAGAGTTGTGTGAAGTCACGGCGGAAATGCCGATCGACACGGTCAGGTTGGATGATATCGGTGAAATCGGGGCCGTTGACTTTTTGAAGCTCGATATTCAAGGAGCGACACTCCTTGCGCTGGAGAATGCTGAACAGTTACTTCAGCAAACGCTCGTCGTCCATGCTGAAACGGAATTTGTCCCTATTTATACCGGAGAGCCATTATTTTCCGAGTGCGAGCTATTTCTGCGTCAACGTGGCTTCATGTTTCACCACTTTCACAGCCTTGAAGGGCTGCGAATGACGCCAGCAGGTGCTCATGCGGTCGGTCGCCATCCATCGCAGACGCTGTGGGCAGATGCGGTGTTTGTTCCTTCCTTGGAACGCCTGGCCCGACTCTCATGTCGCGATCTCGCCAGATTGGCCTGGGCGATGGACGCGGTCTACGGCGCCTGTGACCTGGCTATGGTCTGTCTTCGACGCTGTGCAGAGAATGGAGGGCCTTATCTGGCTGAGCGGTATCGCAGTCTCCTCGCTGAAGGGGGGATGCTGGCATGAGTGCTGTGCACGGACGCGATACCGCGACCGTTGAACTCAATGAAAAGCGGCCGATATTGCGCGTGCGATCCTTAAGCAAGCGATACTCACTGTACTCCAGCCCCGGGCATCGTCTGGCCAAATTGGTTTTCGGTCGATTGCTCAAGGAATCACTAACATATTCCGCGTTGGAGGATGTCAATTTTGAACTGATGCCGGGTGAGGCCTTGGCCGTGATAGGCCGCAATGGAGCCGGCAAGAGTACGTTGCTGCAACTCCTGTCCGGCGTTCTACTGCCGACAACTGGCTCGATCGAGGTTTCGGGAAGAGTCGCCGGTTTGCTGGAGTTGGGAAGTGGATTTAGTCCGGAGTTTTCAGGGCGGGAAAATATCTTCATCAATGGGGCGATTCTCGGACTCAATGAGCATCAAACGCGTGATCGACTGGATGACATTATCGCATTTGCCGAAATTGGGGATTATATCGACCAGCCGGTAAAGACCTATTCCAGTGGAATGTTCCTGCGGTTGGCTTTCAGTGTAGCCATACACTCGGACCCCAACCTATTGCTGGTGGATGAAGCGCTCACGGTCGGTGACGTCTTCTTTCAGCAGAAATGCTATAAGCGCCTCAACGAACTGCGTGCTCGAGGTATGACGGTTCTCCTTGTTACGCATTCGATGGCCGATGCTGCTCAATTTTGCAATCGAGGCATTGTGTTGTCGCATGGCCGTATTGTATTCGAGGGGCTTGCCAAAGAGTCGGTGGAATACTATTTCCACCACGAGTATGAAACGCCAACTGGGCAATACAGAAACAGCAGCCAGGCCGAAGCGCACCTGCCGGCGCCGCATGCTGGTCAGAACCTCACCGCCAATGATGCTTTCAATCCTTTCGATCTCCATTCAGAGGAGGCAGTCGATCTGCTTTCCTGCAAACAGGTCGGCACGGCGTCAGTCCGGGCACGTAGGCTCCTGATTACAGGGCGCGACGACAAGCCGCGTCGTGTTTTTCAGCAGGGTGAATGGGTAAAAGTGCATGTCGACTTTTCTATTGACGAGTTCCTTTCAGTGCCTGTTGCCGGAGTTCAGTTGATCAATGCGAAAGGAGTTCTGGTGCATGGGCGCAATTCACTCCAATTCGAATCTGCGCCGCCATTTGGTGCACACGCCGGTACACGTTTGCACTGCATTCATGAGATCAAACTCGATGTCGATGTCGGTGAATATACCCTTGAAACCGGTCTCGCTGATCTTCCGCACGAGTTATTCAAACGTCGGCACGTGTATTCTCCATTAGACATCGCGCCACAGCTCCGTTTGCTATGCCACGTCATCGGAATGGCTGCAATCTCTGTCATATACAGGCATGAAGGCAGTCCCTGCCTGTTCTCGCACTATGGTGTGGCCGACCTGCCGAGCCAACAGCAGATAACCCTGCTGTCGCCGGTCGATACCCATCACGAGGGCAGCATCAGATGATCACCTACGCACAGAATTTCGAAGATGTGCTCCTTGCCCGATTGTTCAAAGGACGGTCGGAAGGTTTCTATATCGATGTTGGGGCTTGGCATCCTACACTGCATTCGGTCACTCGGTACTTTTATGATCTTGGTTGGTCTGGCATCAACGTCGAACCGATCCCAGGACAATACCAGCTTTTTGTCGAGGCCAGGCCGCGAGACATCAATATCAATGCCGCTGTCGGCGAAGTTCCTGGGCAACTAACCTTTCACGAATGCAAGGACCTTACGTCCTTGTCTACTGCAAACGCCAAACAGGCAGAGCTATTGCGAGTCGCCGGCCACCAGGTCGAGTTTTATGAAGTCCCTGTCATCACGCTCGACGAGATCTTCGCGTCGTGTGTCGGTCGCACCATCGATTTTCTCAAGGTCGATGTTGAGGGTTACGAGGCTGCGGTCCTGAAAGGCACGGACTGGAGCCATTGCCGTCCACGCGTGCTCCTGATCGAGGCAACGCTCCCGGCGGTCAAGATCGAGGATTGGGACAATGTGGATTCCGTTCGCAACTGGGATTCGTGGGAGCCAGGATTGCTCGGAGCTGGGTACGAATTTGCGTGGTTTGACGGACTCAGCCGTTTCTATGTGCGTCGTGAAGACCATGGGCTCAAGAGGCGTCTCTTCCTCCCGCCGTGTGTCCATGATGAATTCGAACCCGCTGAAGTCAGCCAGTTGAAGGCTAATTATGCGGAGCTGATCCGGGACCGTGAAGAAATACTTAGCGTCAATCGACGCCTTGTCGACGAATTGGAGGAACAAAGGAACTTTAGCCAGAAACTGATCGCTAAGGAACTGGTGATCGAAAGTCTGGCCATTCAAGAGCTGGAGCGCAAGGCGTTGTTGTGCGGGTCGGCCGATCTTCTATATCGCTGGCGCCGACAGCACGGTCCGCCTAGTTACGGTGAATTTATCCCAAGCGAGATCGGAACTCAGGGGACTCATGTCGCAGTTGACACACTTCAGATCATATTCGGAGTATCCGGTGGTGTGGAAACTTATATGAAAATGCTAGCCAGTGCGCTGATCAATAGCGGCAAACGGGTCACGCTAATTTGCTTGCCAGACCAATTGTCGGCGCTTCGTAAGCGATTCGAGTCTCGAGTCGGCTATTTCGTCATGCGCCAGAGCCCAGCAATCAGGTCTTTGATCAAGGCTTCCAATCGGCTGAGCGGTGGCGCAAGGGGCCTAAATGCTGCAACTTCCTTGGCCACCTTTACGCGATTGCGTGAAGATATCGGTGCTGATGTTCTGCATAGCCCAGTGCAGATGTTTTCGATGTTAGATTTTCGGATACCATCGGTACTCAATTTGCACGACCTTCAGCATCTGCACTTTCCTGAAAATTTCCGACCATCCGACATCGAGGCGCGTGATCACTTGTATGGATTGTCGTCTTCTCTAGCTGATGCGATCGTGGTTTCGTCAGATTTCGTTCGAAATGACCTGAGAGAAAAGATGGCGGTAGCGCCGTCAAAAGTCTTTACGATCCCGGTGACATGGGATCCAATGGTTGTTGGCGGCCTGAAGAAATTCGGCGTCGAGGACGCGATTGCACTTTACCGACTGCCACCGCTCTATGCGATTTATCCTGCTCAGTTCTGGCCGCACAAGAATCATGTGCGCTTGGTGGAGGCTTTGCGCATCGTTCGAGACAAGCGCCCTGAAATCGATCTGAAGTTGGTTTTCACCGGTTATCGTGGACATTCGGGCTGGCCGAAGGTGAAAGAGGCTATTGCAGCGCAGGGACTTGAGAATCATATCTTTTGCTTGGACCATGTCCCCGTTGAACATTTGGCGGCACTCTATCGAGGTTCGATCTTCTGCGTGATGCCATCGACGTTCGAGGCATCTAGTTACCCCGTCATTGAGTCTCAAGTGCTAGGTGTGCCCGCGATGTGCTCGAATGTGACCTCGCTGCCTGAATTGATGCGGGAGGGTGCCGGGCTGTTATTCGATCCGTTCAACGTTGATGATATTGCCGCCAAGATGCTGCGCTGGCTGGACGACCCCGAGGATCGGAAGGATCATGTCGAGCGTGCTCGCATGAAGGTGCAGCGGGAACATAGTGTGGAGAGCTATATCTTGGGCCTTGAGACGGCATACCAGTACGCTGTGGCGACAAAGGCCGGGATGCCCTTGGCTATCACCAAAGGGTCAGTTAGCGGCAGGCCCTGAGCTCTCATATTGCACCCATATTAAAATAGAAAATTAAATGAATGTTCGGTTTCAGGTTTCCAAGCCGGTGTTGTGTGGTAATGAAAAACGGTACGTGAACGACGCTATGGACGCAGGCTGGATTTCCAGCAATGGCGCCTACCTGCAAAAATTCGAAAAGGCCATTGCCGATGTGCTCCACGTCGACGAGTGCCTGGTAGCAAGCAGTGGCACGACAGCCCTGCATCTCGCCTGCCTTGCTTTGGGTCTCAAGCCGGGCGATGAGGTGGTCGTGCCATCCCTGACCTACGTGGCCTCGGCCAACGCGATTACTTATTGCGGCGCTACACCTGTTTTTGCCGATTGCGACCCGCACACCTGGAACGCGACCGCCGCGCTTATCGAGCAGGCCTGGACGCCACGGACGGTAGGGGTCATCGGGGTTCACCTCTACGGGATGCCGGCCGACATCGAAGCCATAGCCGATCTCTGCCGGCGACGCGGTGCTTGGTTGCTCGAAGACTGTGCAGAGAGCCTGGGGGCGTCCGTCAATGGGAAACCAACCGGATCATTCGGGGACGCGGCGACCTTCAGCTTTTACGGGAACAAGACCATTTCTACTGGCGAGGGCGGGGCACTCTACGTCCGTGACCTCGAGCGGCGGCGCCATGCTAAGATGTTGCGTGGGCAGGGGATGGACTTCAATCGACGATACTGGCATCCCATCGTCGGCTACAACTACCGGATGACCAACATCGCTGCCGCCATTGGCCTCGGTCAGATTGAAATGCTGGATTTTCATCTATCCGAGCGTCGTCGGATTGCTAACCGCTACCTCCAGCAGTTATTTCCGCTAGCTGCAGAAGGCTTAGTCCAGTTGCCTGTCCAAGCTAATGACTACGTCAATACCTTTTGGCTTTTCTCCATAGTGCTTACAGGTGGTGGAGAAGCTCGGCGGGGAAAGGTCATGCGCGAATTGGCTGATGATTTTGGCATAGAGACAAGGCCATTTTTTGTCCCGATGCATCGTCTCCCCATGTACTTATCTAACCACATATTTCCAAGCGCTGAATTTCTTGCTGCACATGGGATGAATTTGCCAACATATTCTGGCCTTGTTGACAGGGAGGTAGATGAAATTTGTGATGCTTTTGCGTCTGTGCTGCGGAAAAACCTTTGACAAGAATGGTCCACCAGGGAAATTGGGTTCGGCGAAGACCTGCGGCAGTTCGGAATCGGTTTGAATAGCTTCAGATTACTCAGGATAACGCGACATCCGCAAATGGCGGGTCTGCGGCCTCGCGTATGAAGTAGATGGAATCGGAAGGGATGTTATGAACGACCTAGAACTCAGCTTAGCGTTTGCGCCGACCGGGGAACAGCTCTCTGTCGTGCGAAACCTACCGACAGAACGGCTACCACGCTTTGCGGTGGTCGTGCCGTCATTTAATCAGGCTGCCTTTCTTCGGGAAACGCTGGATAGCGTGCTGGTGCAGAACTATCCGAACATGGAAATCTTTGTCGCTGATGGCGGCTCAGAGGATGGCTCGCCGGAAATTCTTGACGAATACGCCCGGACGTATCCAGAAATATTCCGTTACGACAGCCGGCCTGATGGTGGACATCATCAAGGGGTCAACAAAGGTATCGCCAATACGACGGGTGAGATCATTGCCTGGATCAATTCCGACGACCTCTATTTGCCGGATTCTTTCTGGAAGGTAGCGACCTTTTTTAGTTTCAACCAGATGGCGATGATCGTCTATGGTCGGAATCGCTATGTTGACCGTCACTTGAAGCCGGTTGTTGATTATCCGGTCGACTGGAGTCCGTTGTTATCCGAGCAGCGGCGGCGGATGATGCACTTTTGCCTCGTTCCCCAGCCCTCACTGTTTTTTAAGCGGACCGCTATTACGCTGTGCGGTGCCTTGAATTCGAAAATTCTGGATTACGAACTCTGGATGCGTTGGCAGCGCGATCTGCCATTCTATTTCTACAACGATTACCTGTCGTTGTCACGGTTGCATGACGACGCAATCACCGCGAATGCTGACCACACACTGCTGCGGGGTATTTGCGAAACGGTGCATCAATATTACGGGGTTGTCCCGTTCAGTTGGGCCTTCAAGTACGCCTACACCGCGGAGTATGGTGCTGCCTGGGTCCGTGGTGAATCGCCTACGCCCGGGTTAAAGGTCCACCTGATGGCCAACTGGTACTCGCTTTCAATGAATCTGCGCTGGCTGCCGCGGCTGACCAAGCGGTCGATACGGGCCCTGGCCGCCTGGGCTGCGCAGGCAGGCCGAATTGCGGCGTGAGGGGTGGGGATGAATACGGCACCAATTGGTATCACTGTAGTTGTCCCCTCCTATAACCAGGGACGTTTTATCGACGAAACGCTCGACGGCCTCCTGGATCAGGGATATCCGGCTCTGGAGATTCTCGTCATGGATGGCGGGTCGACGGACGATACGGTCGAGCGCCTGAAATGTTACGGGGATCAGATAACCTGGGTCAGCGAAAAGGATCGTGGGCAATCTGACGCTATCGCCAAGGGTTTCGCCCGCGCAGGACACGAATGGCTTACCTGGCTCAATTCGGACGATATCCAGTGCAATCGTGCGTTGTGGGCGGTCAATGATGTCGTAACGGTGCATCCGGATGCCGATGTCGTCGTGGGACAAGGCCATTACATGGATGAGCACGGGGGTAATACCCGTCCCTATCCGACCATCGATCTCGGCCAAGGGGTGGATGTTGCCCAACAGATTTTCCTGAAGGGCTATATGGCCCAACCGTCGGTCTTTTTCCGAAAGAATGCTTACCATCGTATCGGCGGGATCAATCCGGCATTGAAATTCTGTATGGATTACGATTTGTGGACCCGATTCACGTTGGCAGGATGCCGCTTTGTCGGTTGCGACGCTGATCTCTCTGGTAATCGGTGGTATGCCACGACGAAGTCTTCGGGGCAAACACTGGATTTGCTCGGTGAGGTGGCCGCTACTCAGATCCGACACTTTGGCTGTGTCTCGCCCTATTTCGTTCAGGCAATCAGCGACAATTTGTACCAACTGTTCCATGCTAACCAGCATGGGGATACGCACCATGTGCTGTATCGGATCCTTTATTTCAAAACCGTTTGGCTTTGGTTCAACGTACGTCGACCGATGTATTGCCTTCGGGGACTCCTGATCGAGACGATAGCCAAGTCCGGGCCCATTGTGGGTGACAAGTTGACGTTGACCGATCTCTGGCGCGGTCTGCGCAATGTGTTCCGCCTGCAGAGGGGGGGCTAATGACGGCAAGTACCGAGCTTCTGCAGTTGAGACCAGAGCATGGGCCAATGCTCCTCGATTTGTTTTCCATCATTGCGGCGGACCCAGAAAGCAGGCATTTTCATCCGCATCCTTTTACGGCAGTGGAAGCTGACAGAATCTGTGGTCACGGCGGATTGGACCGGTATTTTGCGCTCAAGGTGAATGATCGACTCCTGGCCTACGGCATGCTGCGAGGGTGGGACGAGGGATTCCTGGTGCCGAGCATCGGCATTTACGTGGCTCCGGAACTCCGTGGGTCTGGTGCGGCGCAATTGATGATGCAATTCATGCACCTGACTGCACGACTGTCAGGCGCAAAGCAGATCAGGCTCAAAGTTTATCCAAGCAACCAAGTAGCCTTCGCGTTTTACACGTCGCTCGGCTACCGTTTTCCGAAGCAAGGCGGACAGGATGTCCAGCTTGTTGGAACGTTGGACCTCTGGGCGCCCACAAAATGATGGCTGGATCGACCATTATCAGCAGTGCTTCGGCACGCAACAGCGGACTCCTAAAAGCCGCGTTTCGTTGTGTCGATGTATATCGGCTCGGGCAATTGACCGCCTATGCTCCGCACGCACTGAAGGCGAAATTTAATTGTAGTACCGCATGCTTAAGTTGTTTCAAGCTTTTTCTGGTTACGCCGGTGTTGAATCAAGCATCGTAATCGGGCAAATGCTGTCGTGCTCTCCTGAACTCAACCCAAATGGCTTGATTGCAGGGAAGCGCTACAGCCACTCCAAACGCATCATTAACTGTTCAGAAGTATATACAGAACAATATTGGGCTATCGGGGATGATCTACAGCATAGCCATACCTGTCTTAGGACAGGCCAACTTTCTTCCAACAGCTCTCTCAAGCATTCAAGTACAAGCCTGCCGCTTTCAGTTAGCTGTAATGGACGCAACGCCAGATAATAGTGTCCAGGATGTGCTCAAGAACTATACTCAAATGCTGAGTTACCATCGGCACGGCCAGGATGCGGGGCAGTCTGCGGCAATTCAAGAAGGGTGGGATCATACAGAGGGGGATATTCTTGCGTGGCTATGTGCTGACGATTACTATTTTCCGTATGCACTCGAGGAAGTCGACAAAATCTTCGCGTCCCGTCCTGAGGTTGATGTCGTATATGGGGATAGCATTTTTGTAGATCGAGAGGGAAATTTTTTGAGTTATTTTATTGAAATAAGTGATGATATTAGGTCAATTCTGCACGGTTGTTGTATATCGCAGCCCTCTTGTTTCATTCGCAGGACTGCGCTGTGCAGAATAGGAAAATTAGATACCACACTCCACTATATTATGGATTGGGACTTATGGACCCGCTTGTATAAAGCTAGGGCGAAATTTCATTATCTCCGCAAACCATTATCCGCAGTACGAGTGTATTCGGAAACCAAAACGGCAAGTCGGTCTAAGAAGCGGTATGGCGAGATTAATCGGCATCTAAAATGCAATGTGGGCCTTTGTGCAAGAATAAGGTCACTGCTGGCATTTTATTACTATGACCTGCTGATTGGGAAAAGATCGATGACGGATAATATCGCCTTCCATGCCATCGAACTGGTACATTCGATAAAGAATGTTGTGTGGAAACGCTTCACGCAGAGAAAAGCTGTACTTTATGGTATTGAGTCGTATTCAAATAAGGTATTCGGTGAATGCGAAATCTACCTTCCTTTGTATGGAAATTATTCGCCACGCCAAATAGTCCTTGAGTACAGGAATGTGGACGCACTTCAGATCCATATAAACGGCCATCTGCAAAATGTTGCTCCTTTGGCCTGTGGCGAGGACAGTTATAGGTACGTCCTCAAAGTTAATGATAATTTAATCAGTAATCTCCTCAAGATAAACTTGCGCTCGCCTTCTACTAATCCGTGGCAGTTTGTCTCCTTAAGATTACCGTCAAATTCTGAATCGCTGAAATCTGCCCCTCGATAAACTTTGACCAGGCGGTAGCCCTGCGCCTTTCATTGAGGATCGAGGAAGGTAGTAGCTTGCTCTGGCTGTAGATCAGCGGTATTTCCCAAGAATGAGTCATAAGTCTGCGAAGTGGAAACAGTGCAAAGAGAAGGTTGAACAATCTGAAACGAATGAAATTGCCCAACGTGACCGTAGTCATCGTTAATTGGAACGGTGAGCGATTCCTTGAACGATGCTTGACGGCATTGCTGAATCAAACCATCTCGCCTAGCGAGATTGTTTTGGTAGATAACGCGAGTTCTGATACGTCGATTGAGATTGCGCGACGATTTACGTCAGTACGGATACTGATGCAGAGTACGAATCTGGGCTTCGCACGAGGCAATAATGTCGCAGTCAAGGCTGCCGCTGCCGAGTCCGAATGGATTGCCTTGGTCAACCCGGATGCATTTCCTGACCTGCATTGGCTGGAGGCGTTATTGACGGCGGCGTGGGAGTATCCTGAATTTGATGTCTTCGGAAGCAAGCTGGTGAAAGCCACTGATCCAGCCATATTCGATGGTGTGGGCGATGCGTATCACATGAGTGGCTTGGTCTGGCGCATAAAGCATGGGGCGCCGGTAGCGTCTTGTTCTGAGCCCTGTCGAGAGGTATTTTCGCCCTGTGCGGCGGCGGCGCTCTATCGACGAAGCGCCTTGCGCGAGGTCGGCGGTTTCGATGAAGACTTTTTTTGTTATGTGGAAGACGTGGACCTCGGATTTCGTCTTCGATTGAAGGGACACAAAGCCCTGTATGTGCCGGATGCGGTGGTTCATCATGTGGGCTCGTCGACAACAGGTGGACAGCATAGTGATTTTTCCGTGTATCACGGACACCGCAACTTAGTCTGGACTTTTTTGAAAAACATGCCGGGCATGTTGTTCTGGCTGTTGCTGCCGCTGCATGTAGGGATGAATCTGGCAACCATCCTTTGGTTTGCGGTGCAAGGCCGTGGCGGCGTGATCTTGCGAGCCAAACGCGATGCGCTGCTGGGCTTGCCGAAGATGTGGCGGAAGAGGCAAGTGGTTCAATCAACTCGCATTGCGACTGTGCGTGAGTTTTGGCGGTTGATGGACAAGCAACTCATTCCAGCAAGGTAAGGTTCTCTCGCAGTCCTCTCATTGTCCTGCTGTTGCCAGTCCTGGTACCTACTGAGGTTTCCACACGAGTAGTTATCTGTGCGCCAATGTATCGTTGACTTATCCGTAGTGTACCGCTCCCGATTTCTTGGACACTGTTGTAGCTATATTGACTCGACCTGTGGGTCGCGTCGCTCGACGATCGTCGCTCCTGGGCCAACTGTGTGCGTCGGGTTTTTGGCGACCGACCATCAGTGGTCCCAATTGCCTGCCTGTTCGTTGTATGTCACCAGCCAGGCCTGAAGGGCCACGCGGAGGTCTTCGACGGTGCGGAAGGTCTGGACCCACAGGAGCTGCTCCTTGAGCGTCCGAATGAACCGTTCTGCGACCCCGTTGCCTTCCGGAGCGCGCACGAACGCCGGACTCGACCTCATCCCGAGAAACCGGAGTTCGGCTTGGAAGTCCTCACTCATATATTGACTCCCATGATCATGCCGCACCTGCACGCCCGGCGCGATGCCGGCCGCGAAGGTACCGAACTGCCGTCGCACACCTTGGCGAATCGGCTCCAAGGCCTCGAAGCGCGTGGCCTGGGTTGCGGCATGGAGACCGATCCCTTCGAGCGTACAATGATCCACGCCGACAAAGACGGTCACGGAGCCGTCCTCCAGCGTCACGGTGCTCGTCGCATCGGTGCCCCAC
>PHGD01000154.1 GCA_011090425.1 Nitrospira sp. LK70
CGACCCTTGGTTGCTCACATACAGGAAATCATCATTCGGTGAGACGGTCACCGCACTCGGGCTTGTCCCGGCTGCAAAGGGATTCCCTACTCCTGACGTTAGCGGCACCAGTACTCCCGTACCAGCCGTGATCGTGTAGGCCGACACATTGTTCGACCCGTGGTTGCTCACATACAGGAAGTCATCATTCGGTGAGACCGTTACCGCGCTGGGATTCGTCTCGGCTGGGAATGGGTTCCCTACTCCTGACGTGAGCGGCACCAGCACCCCCGTACCAGCCGTGATCGTGTAGGCCGACACATTGTTCGACCCTTGGTTGCTCACATACAGGAAGTTACCGTTGTGAGACACCGCCATGCCGCTTGGTGCCGTTCCTGTAATAAATGGTGACCCCACGACTGGAGTTAACGCCCCAGTAGTCGCACTAATCGTGTAGGCCGACAGATTGTTCGAACCTTGATTGTTCACATAGAGGAAGCTTCCGTTTGGCGAAACGGTCACGGCACCGGGATTCGTCCCGGCTGGAAACGGCGATCCTGTGATTGGGGTTAACTCTCCACTCCCTCCAATCCTGTAGGCGGACACACTATTCAATCCTCGATTGCCCACATAGAGGAAACTTCCATTCGGTGAGACGGCTACACTGATTGGTGCTGTTCCTTCAACTCCTCCGTCCCCGCCACCTCCGTCCGGACAACCGGCGGAGAGCAGCACAATCGGCAATATGAGGTATGGAACGAATCGTCTGTTCATGGGGTGTCCTCTCGTTCGTCTCCGATGTGAGTCTATTCCCCGTATAGCACGAAGAAACACTTACACCAACTGAAATAGCTTTTTGTGTTGGACTCCGGTCGCTTCTCGCTGGCACACTGCACTCTCACCCAGCAGGGAGTATGATCGATCTTGCATCACTCACTCGTCATTCTCGGATCTGGTTACACTGCCAAATTTTTCCTGCCGCTCGCCCAGAACCACTACTCTCACATCTTCGCCACAAGTCGGGATCCGGATCGGCACCTCAGCCATCTGAGACCTGACCAACGAATACGATTCGACCTGGCACGGCCTGATACATGGCAGGAGGTTCCGACATCGGCCGATGTCTTATGGTGCTTTCCCGCAGTACCGACCGAGCTGGTTCAGCGGTTCGCTGAGGCCGCATCTCTACGAACCCGCCGCTTGGTGGTGCTCGGCAGTACCTCCGCCTACGGCGGCAGCGCCTCGGCCGAGTATCCTCCACCATGGATCGATGAAACAGCCTCGGTTGACCTGACAAAACCTCGCGTACAAGGTGAGGAACTATTGCGAAGCTCTTATGACGCTGTCTTATTGCGAGTTGCAGGAATCTATGGCCCAGGCCGCAATCCTGTCGATTGGATTAAGACAAGACGAGCGAAGAACTCAAGAAAGTATGTCAACCTTATCCATGTTGAAGATCTGGCCGTGACATGCCTCGCCGCTCTGGCACATGGTGAGCCAGGGAGCGTCTACAACGTCAGCGATGGAGATCCGAGGACCTGGATGGAGATCTGTAAAATGGTCGAGCAACGATGGGATATTCGAGCTGCTGACTCTCAGGATGCCGACTCACCAGGGAAGCGGGTGTCAAACAAGCGTTTGTGCGAGTTACTGAAATTGTATGACGGGGGTCTACGCTGTAGGGATTTATTCGAGACGATTGAACTGATGCATCAGAATTCGCTCAACGAAGCAACGCCATCACGGTAAGACACACGAGCAAGTTGTTCATTGCGTGGGCGACCATCCCGGGAATCAGGCTCCCTGTTCGTTCGTAGATCCAAGCCCAGAGAAATCCGCTCCAAAAGACGCTGAGAAATCCAATCAGGCTATAACCGTGGGCCAGAGCAAAGAGGCTGGTACTGATCAGCGCGGCAGGAAGGAATTCGAACCGGCGGCGAATCATCGCGAACAGTAGTCCACGAAATGCCAGTTCCTCGAAGATCGGCGCAAACAAGACGTACTCAATCACGCTCACGGCCATGACGGGAAGAGTGCCCCACACAAGCTCCTGATCAAACCATTCCGTCCAGTGATCATTCAAACTCAGGAATTCGGCGGCCTGTCCCACGACCCATTCACCCCAGAGTCCGGCTGCGACAACCGCGAGGATGCTGCATGCCAGACGTCCAAGGTTCTCTCGCTCAATCCTTAGACCAAAGCCGTCTCGGAAAGTCAGACCGGCCGGCTTGAGCAATTGGACATACGCAAGGATAAGCAGCGGTAGGTTGGCCAAGGGAATGGCAAATGCGCGCAAGGATGCATGCAGAAATGACGAACTAGACAGAATGACTACGGTCGTGACGACTTCTAAGGCACCGCCGCGGAGGATGACCGCTGCGGCAGTTCCTCCAGGCCAAGGGGGCGGAACACCAGGTAAATGGAGGCGCAGACTGTCTTTCCGCTGCCCCTTGAGCCCCACGATACCCAGTAGCATCACTGAGCCAATGACCAAGCAAAGCAATTCCCATACGATCAACGGGCTGATCCATCGCTGAACCCGATCTTCCCTGAGCACCGCCTGCGCTTCAACCGTCACCAGCAGATCCTGATCGTCCGCACGTCGGGCCAGTCTCACGGCAAGATGATCGTAGAACCATCCACCCGGCAACGCCTCGGCCAACGTAGCCTGTAATTCTGCTTCATGTGCCCTATCAAGCGGCTGTGGTCCATACGCAGCTTCTATCAGTTGTTCGAATAACAATGCAGACGTCCCACGGCTTTTCCACCCTTTGCTTTCTGCGAGTGCCGTCGTTTCTTGCCCGGACTCCCCGAGTAGGATAGCCAGCCGAAGTTTGGAGAGAGGATCATCGGTTGTCTCAGCCAGTTCCCGGTACCACTGGATGGTCTGCCTCCTCGCTTCATCCTGGCTGTCCATCGTCCAATCAGCCAGCCATTGCTGCCATTGCGGCGCTCGACGAAGGCTGTCTTGTGCGTCCAACATGCGGCTGACCATCAGATCAAGTGCGCGATCCGGCTCCTCAACTCGCTGGAGTTTTGGCTGGGTCGCCGCAAACCACAGAATAGTGCCCAGCGCCGCGATCAGAACGCCGGCGCATACCCCGCTCACGACCAGAGACCATCGAGAGCGATAGGGCGAGATCGATTGTTTGGGACCCGCCGGCTGGTCGCGCTGCGGAAAATCCGGGTGTGGTTGGATTGAAAGGGTCTGTTCGCTCATGAATTGCCGACTATACCATTGACCGTCACCCACTGGATCCCCTCAAAGTAGCTATCGAACAATTCCGATAGGTATTTCTCACATAGCCTTAGTCATCGTACTTGGCTATACTAACCGCGCGATTTAAGGAGCCAATTTGCGATGGAGAATTTTCTTGCCCCACGACGGTTGCTCCTGGGACCGGGTCCCAGCAACGTGCATCCTCGGGTACTACAAACTCTGGCAACTCCACTTGTCGGACATCTGGACCCGGCATTCCTGACAGTCATGAACGACATCCAAGCGCTGCTGCGCCGCGTATTCTCAACAAGCAATCAATTTACGATTGCCGTCTCAGGGACGGGATCAGCCGGTATGGAAGCTGCGGTCGTGAATATCGTCGAGCCAGGTGACGCAGTCATCGTTGGCATCAACGGGGTGTTCGGGACTAGACTCGCGGCAATCGTTGAGCGCTGCGGAGGGAAAGCCATCCGAGTGGAGGTTCCGTGGGGGCAGGTCATCGAACCGGATAGGATTGCCGCAACGCTCCGGCAGTCTGGTCCGGTCAAAGCCGTTGCGCTCGTGCATGCCGAAACTTCGACGGGGGCCTGGCAACCTCTTGAGCAGATCAGCGCCCTTTGTGGTCCACACAACGCCCTGCTGATCGTCGATGCGGTCACATCCCTTGGCGGAATCCCTGTGGAAGTCGATCGGTGGGGCATCGATGTGTGCTACAGCGCCACGCAAAAATGTCTCAGTTGCCCGCCTGGCTTGGCTCCCTTGACTGTAAGTAAGCGCGCCCTTTCCGTCGTCAAGAATCGCCGTTCTCCCTGTCAAAGCTGGTATTTTGACCTGTCCCTCATCGCGGAGTACTGGACGGAGCACAACCGTGCCTACCATCATACGGCGCCGATCTCAATGCTCTATGCCCTGAGGGAGGCGTTGCGCTTGATCGAAGAAGAAGGGCTTCCAGCCAGATTTGCTCGCCATCACCTGAATAGCCGTGCGCTGCTCGCTGGATTGGCGGCTCTGGGTCTCGATCCCTTGCCTCCCCCTGATCGGCGGCTTCCGACGCTGATCTGCGTCAGCGTTCCAGCGCATATCGATGAGGCAGCCGTCCGATCTCAGTTGCTAGGGATGTACGGCATCGAAATCGGAGGAGGCCTTGGCCCCCTCAAGGGGAAGGTTTGGAGAATTGGACTGATGGGAGAATCATCGACTGAGGCCAACGTCCTGACCCTGTTGAACGCCATGGAGGAAATCGGTATTCGGAGCGGGTGGGTTTCGACTCCCGGCGCCGCGCTGCAAGCCGCTGCGCATATCTATAGTAGAGGCGATAAGTTGTGACGATTGCCATTCATCAGGTACGCCTCATCGATGGGATGGGAGCTGTGCATGACCGTGTGACGCTCCTCGTACGCGGCACCAAGATCTTGGCGGCCGGCCCAAGCAAGGAGGTCAGGATCCCAAAAGGGGCTGTCCGTATCGATGGCCGTGGTCTTACGATCATCCCAGGCCTCATCGACTGTCATGTCCATCTTTGCTTGGGCGGAGAGCCGGATGTCGTCGGCACACTCGAATCAGAGCAGCCTTCCTATACGTTGCTGAAGTCGGCCACACATGCACAGGCGACAATCGACGCGGGATTTACGACGGTACGCGACGTTGGATCTCGGGATCATTCTATTTTCACGCTGAAACAGGCTATTGAAGCGGGCGTGACACCTGGACCACGCATCGTGGGTGCAGGACGCGCCATCTGCATGGTCGGTGGCCATGCAAGGTTCATCGGCCAGGAAGTGGAAGGCCCAGCGCAGGTCAGGCAGGTTGTGGCCGAACAGGTCGCAGCTGGTGCAGGGGTCATCAAGGTCATTGCTTCGGGGGGAGTGCTGACGCCCGGCACCTCGCCGGACGAGGCTCAAATGACCATAGAGGAGTTGGCGGCGGCGGTCGATGCGGCACAGCAAGCCGGGAAACGAGTCGCCGCCCATGCCCACGGTGCCACCGGAATGAAGAACGCGATCAATGCAGGGGTACGATCGATTGAACATGCCACGCTGTTGGATGACGAGTCGGAAGCCCTCATGAAGCAGTATGGGGTCTACATGGTCCCTACCCTTTCTGCTCTGGCGACCACCGCGGCTTGCAGATCCGGCTGCGGCATTCCCGAAAGTGCGTTAACGAAGGCCAAGTCCATGACCAAGCGCCACCAGGCCAGCTTCAAAGCAGCCCATCGAAGCGGCATCGCCATCGCCATGGGCACCGATGCCGGAACTCCATTCAATTACCATGGAGACAACGCCCAGGAACTTGAACGGATGGTCGCTTTTGGCATGACGCCCATCGAAGCCATTGTCGCCTCGACTGCCACGGCAGCCCGGCTCATCGGGATTCAGGATTCTGTCGGAACACTGACCAAAGGAATGGAAGCCGATCTTGTGATCCTCAAAGGAAACCCGCTTCGACGGATCGAGGTGCTACGAGACCGGGACAAGATTATGGGTGTGATGAAGGCAGGGAAGTTCGTGGCGGGACCGCTCGGAAAGTAACGTGACCGGTCAATCATCATGTCATGGCAAAGCCCACATAGAATTTTATTTCCGGGTCCCATTCTAAGCACGCAGTAACCCTCTTCATTCAAAACTTCCCTCCCAGCGCTCTTACCTCTAGCGACTTGGTTGAGCATTGTGCTTTTCGTCCTGTTTGGACGCCCATCACTCGTCCGAGCTGACGGGATCCGCAATCCTTTCCAGGGCGCAGCCGCCATTGCACAGGGAAATGCCTTTGCCGCCCAAGCGGACGACCCGACGGCAGTCTTTTATAATCCCGCCGGCATGACGCAGCTGCATGGCGTTCAGCAGACGGCCGGCGTGCAATTCGTCAGCGTCAATACACACTTCACGAGTCCTACCGGTGTGACCACCAGAAATGAGCAGCCGTTCCCGATTGGTCTTCCGCCGCCGGGGCAGCTGTTCATCACGGCCAATCTCAAGGATCTTGGGATTCATGCGTTGGGAAATTTGTCGGTCGGTCTCGGGTTGCAGAACCTGTTTGGTTTCGCGGCGAAGTATCCGCAGAATGGCCCATTTGCCAGCGCCGTCACGTTCGCGCAGTTTCCTCTGATCGATATCAAACCGACGTTTGCCTACAAAGTGACAGACAGACTTTCTGTCGGCCTCGGCGCCGATATCTTTATAGGCTCTCCGCAGATTGGAGTGGGTAAATGAGAGCGTCTCTTGTTCTCCAACTCCGCAGCCAGCCTGCGGTGTGGCGTGATCGTCTGATACTCGAATCGTGTCCGAGATCTGTGGCAAACTCCGGGCAGCCTTTGGCCAGGAG
>PHGD01000155.1 GCA_011090425.1 Nitrospira sp. LK70
ACCGAGCGCACGGTCATATTGTCGATGGCGTTGGGATGGATCATATCGTACAGCGTGGCGACCTTCTTGTCCGGATCGGCGATGATGGGATAGTTCACCGTCGTTCTTTGAGTCTCGTTGATGTCGTTGATCCACCCTTTATGCGAATCGATGGGATCAACGCTGACCGCCATGACCTTCACCCCCCGCTTCTTGAACTCGGGTGAAATCTTGGCCATCGTCCCCAACTCAGTCGTACAAACCGGGGTATAGTCCTTGGGATGTGAAAAGAGCACGCCCCAACTGTTACCCAGCCACTCGTGAAAATTGATCGTGCCTTCGGTCGTTTCTGCTGTAAAGTTCGGGGCATCGTCGCCCAATCGTATAGCCATGGGATACCTCCTTGTCTCGCGATCACCTACGACAAAATTCTACTGTCCGCCTACAATACTGTGCCCAAACGGATAAGTTCAAGAGGTCGCATGTGGAGCTCCACGACTTTCAGCCGTGGCTTCCTGCGTAGGTGTATCTGATCGTCGGCGCGGAGCTGCCGGCCTGCCAGGATGGACCGGACCTGCGTCATCAGCCTCGGCCAGGTCCTACTCCGACTCCCCCGCAATCAGAAGGACACCACAAAGCTCCGCAGAAACCCTATTGACAAAGCCGCTCCACTCATAAGATAAGGCTCACTCCGTGAGAAGACTTTCGTCACATCCAGAGGACATAACAAGGAAGCCCATAAGATCGGAGCCAATACTTTCCAAATGCTCACCAATCGTGCGAGGCAGACAGGTACCCTTGGCCAAGGCAGCGGCGGCATGCAGCAGACCAATGTGACCTACACAGGAGTTGCGTACAAATGCCCTTCCGCGCATTGAGTGAGCCTTCTGTAGCGTTCGAAGAAGGGCTCGGGGAATCGTACGGTAGGTACCTCATATGGCAACTCAACCCAGTTATCGTGCCGGACTGTGGCTTCTGTGCAGCCTGTTGAGCATGACCCTTGGCTGTGAATATGTGCGCCCAACGATGAATGCGCCGCTTGCCCGATGGGATGCCGGCTACGGCTATCGCTCCATTAACCTGCCCCCATCCAAGACCGGCAGCTCGGACAGCTTGTTTATCATCGCTTCGTTTTCCGGCGGGGGCGCAAGGGCGGCGGCCCTCTCCTATGGCGTACTCCGAGAACTGGCGCGAACGCCGATCCGATGGGAAGGCCGAGACAAGCGACTGGTCGATGAGCTGAACATCATCACGGCTCTCTCGGGCGGCAGCTTCACGGCGGCCTATTATGCGCTCTACGGCGATCGCATTTTCGACGACTTCGAATCCCGATTTCTCCGAAAGAACTGGGAGCACGAGCTGCGTGCGAGGATTTTTCGCTCACCCCACAACTGGCTCCGCCTGTGGTCGCCCCACTTCGGTCGCGCACACATCTTTTCCGAACTGTTGGACGAAACGCTCTTCGACGGCCATACCTTCGGCGACCTCGTCTCGCGCCACCAACGGCCGCTCGTCTTCCTGCATGCATCCGACATGGCCACGCTCTCACGGTTCGAGTTCAACCAGCGACAGTTCGATCTGATCTGCTCCGACCTGAACCAACTACCGCTTTCGGTGGCGACGGCGTCCTCGAGCGCCCTACCCATGATCCTCAGCCCGATCTCGATGAAGAACTACGCCGGGCAATGCGGCTTTGAGCCGCCGGCCCGGTTTACGGAAGTGAGAAAGACCACGTGGGGGCGACGAAGGGCACAAGAACTCAGGTCCTACCTCGATGCGGACAAGCGCCCCTTTATCCATCTGTTGGATGGCGGACTGTCCGACAATGTCGGGATGCGTAGTGTGCTGGAAACAGCGGCACTTGTCGGAGACCTTGAGTCCTACTTCCAACTGCTCGGCGTAAAGAACGTCAGAAAGCTGGTGTATCTCATGGTCAGTGCCGAGACTGCCCCGAATGTGAACCAGTATACGTTGAACGAAATTCCGGATCTCTGGCGGGTGGGCAGCGCTCTGGTCGATATTCCGATCAATCGCTATTCCACCGACACGGTCGAGCTCATGAGCCAGGCCGTGACGCAATGGCGGGCGCAATTACACCATCGCCCACCAACCGCTTCGAGCGTGTTCGCGCCGGATGCCGACATTTATTTCATCAATGTCAGCCTGATGGAATTGGAGGATGTCGAAGAACATGCCCGGCTCATGAGCATTCCCACCAATCTCGCATTAACCGATGACCAGCTCGATCATCTCCTGTCGGCGGCGTCCAAGCTCCTCAGAGATGACAAGGAATTTCAGCGGCTCCTGGGCGACATCGAAGCGGAAGCGGCAGCCGCTCCGTTGCCGAAACAGATACTGGATCAAGCGACAGAGGAGAACCAGCGGTCCTTTTAGCCATCCCGCAAGAGAGCTGTATTTGAAACTCCCCGCCTTTCCCGGCAGACAACTGAGATTAGGATTTCCACGCCCTCCTAACTCAAGCTTCTCGCCTCTCCTGCCGATAGGGGGTTCAGAAACCCTTTTCAACGGAGCCGAACATGGCCGGCGCAGACACATCACATGCAAAACTACATATCTCAAAGGACCCGATGTACCTCCTGCTGCGCGAAGGCTGCGTCAAGGAGTTTAACGCCAAGAAAGCTTCCGGAGAACAATGTGATCTTCGGGGCTGCGATCTGCGAGGTCTTGATCTTCGGGGTTTAGATGCCGAGGGGCTGGATTTCAGCGACTGCTATTTCCGGCAGTCCGATCTCCGAGGCATCGACTTGAGCAAAGCCAAATTGGATGGAGCCAGTATCAATGCATGTAAAATTTCCGGCGCTCTCTTCCCCGCTGAGCTCAGCGCCTCTGAGATTGAGCTGTCTCTTCTCCACGGAACGCGGCTGCGGTACAGCGCGAAGTAACTGGGTTTGGAACCACGATAGCACTTCAAGGCATCTCAGGGATTGACGCGGGTTGATCCTGCAACCCGGCAGAGAGTGACAACTGAGTCCGCACCTTATCATGACCGGACTCGGCAACGCCCGGATCGACAAGAGCGACTCGTTCCTCTGTGAGTTTCCCACCCCCCAGAAGATGGTGACGGATCGCCTCGCCGCGCTGGTTGGCCAGCGTCTCTAATTCACTCGTGGAGATCTGAATGGCCGACGCGAGTTGTCGCTTCATCTCCGCCACCGTCGGCTGCGAGGATCCGGTAGGTGCCGCGGATGGATCAGGGGGAGGGAGTTTCGCATACAGTTTTTCCACAAGTCGTTGCTCCTCTTTCGGCGACAGCTCTTCTTGATTCGGCTTTCTCCCGCCACTCATTGCAAAAAGTTGATCTTGAAGTTTCATCGTTTGAAGCACCGCCACATCTAGAGCCGAATCGGTCGTTCCCTTGATATCGAGCCTGAGTCCCGGTCGCTCATCCAACGCTTTCTCGAGTGCGTCGAGCTTTGTCACTTCGCTGTCGAGCAACGAGGCGCTCCCTGGTTGAAAATCGATGAATTGCAGGTCTTCCTCGCTACCGCCGGGCACGAGCTTACCCATTAACGCAAGCGGCGAAGCGACGACCTTGCCAAGCAGATTGAGCAACGTCGAAATGACCGCTTTCCCATACTTGAAATCAGGATCGTTAAGATTACCGCGAATCGGCATATCGATTTCGATGAGGCCCTTCCGATCTTTGAGGAGCGCCACGATCAACGGAACGGGTAGCGACGTGGCGTCTGGGCTATTCGTCGTCTGACCGAACGTCAGTTGATCGACATGCACTAGATTTTCCGCCTCCAAGACTTTTTGCGACACCTTGTATTTCAAATCGAGCGACAGTTTTCCATTCGACAATCCATAGCCGACATACTTACTGATGTAGGGTCCGGCCTGCGTTAAATCCACCCCATCAAGCGACACTTTCAGATCGGTGAAGGCATCTTCGCTCAGCGGGTTGATCTTTCCAACTATCTTGAGGGGAGCCGCTCTTCCAACTTTGCCTCTCAGGTTGACGTCGGCTTTCTGTAGTTGCTTCGACGACAGTCCCTTGATGGTCCCGCCGAACTCCGTGAGGCTGGTTCTCACGTGTGGGTCGACAGACACATCCCGAAACGTTGCGGCCAATTTGCCTATCTTGACCTGATCGATGGTGACCGGCACAGGATCCTCTGTCTTAGCTTTCGTTTTCTCGCCTTCAGATGATTTTTGACCCGCCGTCTGATCACCGGGCGGAGGCGCGACGAAGAGACGCGAAAGATTCAGTCGGCCTTCGGAGTCCACCGCCATGTGGAGGGACGGCTCTTGCCAGAGAATTTCTCCGATCTTCACCGCCGTCGGTTGCACATCCAGCGTGATGCGGCTCAGGTTCAACCCTTTCCAGGTCAGAACATTGTCGAAGTCCGTGCGATCCGCGACCGCCAGTTGATTCACCCCTAGATTTCCTTGAAATCGCATCAACGGTTCGTTCGCATGGTCCTTGGAGAAATGCATTGAGCCGGCGAGATCGATTGCCCCCTTCTGCACATCGGCATTCAGGAACTGATCCAGATAGGGTTGGAAGGGACGAATTTCGATATGTTTCAGATTCAGCTCCGTATCGGCAGCTGGAGGTGCAAGTCCGACCTTCCCCTTCAAATTGACGGATCCGGTCTCATTGAGTTTTAATGACAGGTCGATGGGAAACGATTTCTTGAACGGGATCTGAATACCCTTTACGGTTACGTTCATCGCATCCACATCCACATGTCCGAGACGTTCAAGGGTTCGGTCTTCAAACGTGGCTCCATAGTTTCGCAGCGCGACCTCATCCACCGTGATCGACCAAGGCTTGGCAGGTTTGGCTCGCTCACTCTTCGCAAGCGTGGGCTTTTCCGTGCTGTCATCTCCTCCGCCGACAGGCGTGAATAGAGGCTGGAAATTGATGACCCCGCCTGGATCCATCCAGGCCTCGAACCGAGCATCGGCTGAATGCACCTTCGCAACATCGATGGTCTGTTTTTGCAGATCCAGCTGAATCCCTTCCACACCAAAGCTCGGAATATTCACAATCGGGTCAATCCCGTCCCGTTCTACGATCGCAAGATTCTGAATCGACAACGTTCCATCCTTGACCGTTGCCTGAGGAGCCTGACCACGAAGATCAAAGTGATACGACCCGGATAGGCCGAGGGTGCCCTCCGGGACATCGAGCTGAAACTGGTCCCGTACGGCTTGATACAACGTCTTGAGCCTGATTCCGGATACATTCAGCCGGCCGTCGGATTCCACCGGCTCCAGAAATATCCTCCCCTCCCAAGAAATCTTTCCACTCGGTCCGACCTCCGCCTTGAAGGCATCGGCATTCTCGCTTCCCTCAACTTGAACCGTGCTGAAGTTTCGTACCACGATCCCAAACGGCACGACATCGATCATGACTGGTCTTGGTTTGGATTCATCCCTGTATTCCAGGATCCCTTGTTCAACCTCCAGCAGCTCGATCTCTACCGGCATCATCTTTTTTGGTTCCGCCGATGGAGGGGTCGGTTGTTGCACAGTCTCAGCCGGCGGTGGAGCCAACGACAGCAGATTCATCTTCCCCTCAGGGTTCACCCTGGCCGCCACGAAGGGCATGACGAGACGGATCTCGTCGAACGCCACTTTTTGAAAGAACAGCGTAACCGCGCGCAGATTCACGACCAACTCCTCAAAACCTACCATCGCCGTTTGGTTCTGCTCCCGCACTTCCAGACCGGTAAGCCGAAGGGAGAGCGCGAAGGGATTGAAGGCTGCCTCGCGAAGGACGATAGGATGCTTAATCTGATCCGAGACGGTGGGAATGACGTAGGATTTAATCAGATAGGGAAGTAGAACAAATCCAGCAAGCGAGTAGAGAGCAATCAGCCCCACCAACGTCCCTACCAGGACTCGGAGTCGGAGGATTCGGCGCATCAAATATCAGACCCTTCGAAGACACAAGGAAAATCACGTCGTGATCAAACTATAGGGGAAGCGAGCGTAAAATGTCTACTGGAAGATCCAGACCAGGCCATGCAATTTACTAAGGAATATGACCACCTGAGAGCAACAGCCAAGTCGTTGCCTGGAAAGAACACAAGCCGGGAGCAAAGACAGCATTGGAGCTGTGTATCTCCGTCTCATCAATAACGAAATAGGCTTCGGGTTGAGCACTTTGGAGGGGGGAGGTGAGAACCATCCGACGACTGTAAGTGTTCATCCGCCGGCGGTAATGAAGAGAAGCTCCGCCTGGTGAGCCGGAGGTACATACGAAGCAAGGCAGATGAGTCGAAGACGTTGAAGGGCTTTATCCGCCGGCCGCCATAACGATAACCGGATAGAGAGCCCGGCGCCACGAGCACGCCCAGAGGTCCGTCACTAGAGGAATTTATCCCGTCGCCTCACTAGTGTGGTGTCTCTCAAATAGCTATACAGTCAGCACCTGCTTGGCACGGTGAATCTTGCGGAGGATCTCTTCCCCCTTGGCTTTCCAGACGTAGCGTGTTGGTTTTGCATTTCGTTGGGCTAGGTACGCAAGAATCTGGTCG
>PHGD01000055.1 GCA_011090425.1 Nitrospira sp. LK70
TCCTTGATGGTCGTGTGGTGCCAGGCCTTCTCACCCTTCTGAAACTCCCAATCGCCCCCCTCCCGCACGGCCGGACTCCTCTCCTGATCCTTCCGATCGCCATGAACACGATCAGTGGCCACCGTCATGAATAATCCCGGTTAATGTGATGAACAATACTCTCTTCTGTAGGAGAAATCATCTATCCTGAGTCCTGGAGAGTGAGATGAGCGCCGTTGCCCTTTTCAACATGAAGAACAACGCAGCTCTGCTGAGAAGTGCCCGAAGGGGCTTGCATGGAGGCAAGCCCCTCGACGAGCTACTTCGTTATCCCTGCCTCTCAACGTTTCTTCCGGTTGACCAGGTTGCCGGAACGCACCTGACAAGCCAAGACGTCGCAGATCACCCGCGTGGCCATAAGGCTCGTAATCTCCGCCGCATCGTACGGCGGCGAACACTCGACGATTTCCATCCCAGCCAGCGGCTTCGTGTCCGCGATGATCTGGAGAAACTTCAGCACTTCTCGCGGCAGAAACCCGCCTGGCTCAGGCCAGCCTGTGCCCGGCACGAAGGCTGCGTCCAAGCAATCCACGTCGAAGCTCAACCACACCGCATCCACACCATCAAACGCCACTTCGAGTGCCTGTTTCGCGGCATTCTCGATGCCCATCTCCACGCAGTCGGTCACGGTCATGATCGTGGTTTGGCGTTCACGGCCGGACTTCACGCCTGGCCTGGGCGCTTGCCAGCCGCCGATGCCGATCTGGACAAGATTCTTGGCCGGCACATTGGGAATATTCGTCGCGTGAAACCAGGGCGTGGTATGCATGCGTTCGTCGAGATCGGTCTCCTGCGTGTCCACATGCCGGTCGAAGTGAAGGATACCGAGCTTCTTGCCGTTCATATTCTGCGCCACTCCCCGCACGGTGGCAAAACCCAGGGAATGGTCTCCGCCGAGTACCACGGGAAACGCGCCGCTGGCATAGACATGCCCCACGCCCTTGCTCACTTGATCGAAGGTCTTCTCGATATTGCCTGGAATCGTAAACACGTCGCCGACATCGCAGATCGACACAGATTCCCGCAGATCCACGCCAAGCTCGAAACTATAGGTGCCGTACAGCGCGGAGATCTTGCGAATCCCTTGGGGGCCGAACCTGGTGCCGGAGCGATAGGTCGTCCCGCCGTCGAACGGCGCGCCGAGAATGGCCACATCGTATTGGCCGCACTTGCGGACATCTTCGACATAGGGCGCCTTAATGAAGGTGTTGATGCCGGCGAAATGTGGCAGTTCTCCACGGCTGAACGTGGGAATCCGGCGATCCTTGATGGAATCGGCGCCAGGCAGGCCCAATTCAAGGCCTCGGGCAACTTCTTCTTCATATTTCGTGGTAGGCAATAGCGCCTCCGCTTCGACCGCATACTTCGCCTCCGGGCCATATTTGTCATGCAGTGGAACCTTGCCTTGGTATGTTCTCTTTTTCGCCACGATGACTCCTTTCTGACAGATGGATGGATGACTGTTTGAACCTCTTGTTGCAACACAAGACTTAGAGAACCTGCCTACCTTTCATTCTTGAGTTGGTGCGGACTCCCTCGGACGCATCAATAGGTCGTCTCTTGTGGGTTTAAGGATGAGAAGGTAGAGCGTGGTTACCCCTAAGATGCTTCCGAGGACCAGCGGCACCGCCCAGAGTTGCCACCAGGGAGCATCAGACGAAACGGCATAGGGACGTGGCCAGGCGATATTGATGAACTCAAACAGCGACCACAGAAAGGCTGCCGTATTGATCAGCAGGCCCCAGGCCCCAAGTTTCAGGTGACCTAATGACGGGTCCCAGCGGCCGGTAAGCCTGGTGTAGAGTCCAACACCCGTGGTCATTGCGAACATGGCATACAACCCGCCCGTGCCGAATGCCAACACGGTGGCGACTGCTTCATCGTTGAGCCCGAATAGCAGTCCGAGCGTGGCCAGCAGCACCGTGAACAGCACGGCATGATGCGGAGCGCCCGCCGCGGTGACCCGGCTGAGGACAGCCGGCATACTCCCTTCGCGTGCCATGGAAAACACAATGCGAGATGTGTACTGGACCATAGATGATCCACAGGCCAGGAACGCGATCATCACAATCGTCAGAAAAGGGGTTTCCGCCCAGGCACCAAAGTTCTCGACGATCACAGGCGTGACGGGATCGGACGCGGCGCTCGTACGGACCAGGGTGTCACGGTTGAAGCTCAGGGTGAGCGCGGCAGAGTTGAAGAGCACCACGCTTCCCACCATGCAGAGAGAGAAAAAGATCGCGCGCGGCACCATCCGTTTGGGATCGTGAGTTTCTTCGGCGATGGTCGAGCAGGCATCGAAGCCGATGAAGGCCCAACCAGAAATAGCAAGCGCCGCCAGAAACGCGGCAGTCTGGCTGGGTGCGGTTCCTGTTCCCAGATGTGCAAATAGTTCTGAGAATTCATGCTGCCGGAAAAAGAGAAAGAGCAGCAGCGCAACGCCGAACGAGCCGACGATTTCCGCATAGACTCCTAGGGAAATAAGAAACTTAAATACCGCGACATGGACCAGGTTGAGGACGGTGCAGATCAGCATGAACACCGCGCCCCAGAGCACGAGGGTGACGCCGGTGCCACTGCCTGATCCGAAAAAAATCGCCAGCCAGATCCCACCGGTGTAAGCGGTCGTAGTGAGCATCGCGATCGTGGAGCTGACATAGATGGCTCCGGCGTACGTGCCGGTGGTTGCGCCTCCGAGCTGCCTTGCCCATTTATAAGCCCCTCCCGCGATTGGAATCTGCGAGGACAGCTCCGCGTACACGGTCGCCACCAGCAGCTGCATCACTAGACAGAGCGCCAGCGCTGGGAACCAACCACCACCGGTAACCACCGTCTGTACGCCGATGATGGCGTACAATCCGGCAACCGGTGAGACGGTGGCAAATCCGATGGTAAGGCTGTTCCAGAGACTGAGGCTGCGGTTGAGTGTCTCGGGAGGACTTGTAGCGGATGCAGGAACAACCGTATCCGGACTTTCGTTCATTAACATGACAGACCTCTCTGACGTGGCAGCAGGTCTGACTGATCCGGTACGGAGAGAATTATAGAATGGAAATGCATAACGAAGCCTCCTGTTGGAAAGGCTAAATTCCCAAAAGGCCATGTACCTCAGTACATGATCTCCCGGGCTTTTATCCCTCCGTGGAGCCCCGTTATGCGAGGCCGGAAACTCTTGGACCAGACACTCCCACTAAAGGCAGCCGGAACCCTAGTTTCCCTTTTGGAACAATTTTTAACAAAATATTCCTCTGCCATCCCAAAGTCAAGGCATCTAGACGCACACCGCATGCTCAACAGTCCGTGCCGGGGTCCCGGGAGAGAATGATCCATGCACCGGGTGCGGCGATGTCATCGGCACGAAAAGTGGCAGTATTCGACGGGGCTGGGAGGGGCGCTGAGTGCCATACTAATGGCCTCACTCTCGTAGCCGATCTCTTCCAAGCCTTTTTGCGCCCGGGCAAGTTCTTCTTCGGTCAGGTAGGCCACAGTGTCAGGAATGCCGTTGTCTTTCAACGCGCGCAGAATGGCGCCCAAGGTCTCACGCTCTTCCGGTGGCATGTTGGTGCCGATGGGAAATTCAAGCCGACGTCGATAGGGGCTTTCGAAGGTTTCGTTCAGCGCTCGAATCGTCTTCAGGACGAGCCTGTCCTGCTCCCAGGGCTGGAGCTTTGGCCCCGCAGTCGGGTGGCTCGCCAACAGATCCATGAGCGTAATCACATTCGTGTTCAACGACCGCCCGACGAATTCCCGCTGTGACTCGACCGTCGTCTGCTTCATCCCCAGCTGCTTGGCCACGGCCTGAATCAATGCGAAGTTGACCATGAAGCTGTATTGGCCTCCAAACTGGCCGTAACAGGGTTTCTCGGGATCGTTCAAGACCTTCATGTCGGCCGTCCCGGCATCGAAGGCGCTGAAGCCGATTGCGTCGGGAGCCAGGAAACGCATGGCCTCCTTCAGAGTTGCGAAGGCGCCGACGTTCACCGGCACTAAGACATCTTGGTCGATGGACTGCAAAAATTCCGCGATCGTTTTCCGATAGGGCAGATCCTTCCATTCAATTTTTCGGTATTCTCTTTCCCAGACCAGTTCATCGAGAAAGGGAGGGAAGGTCTTGAGCGTTCCAAGATTCTTCTCCTGAAACGCTCGGACGAACGCCGACCAATCCTGAATCGTGGCATGGAGCGATTCGCTGAGGTTGGGACGGAGATATTCTTCTTCGACTTCCCCCCCATGTTTCACCAACAATTTCGTCGGGAGATCGTTCCACAGCTCATTACAGAAGATTCGATCGACGGTCGCTTCGGCCACACCCGCCACATGCTCAATCGAAGCGCAATGGCTGTCCACACGATCCCGATGCACCGCCAGATCCGGATGTGCCAGAGCCCTGTCCAACACCGGCTGTTCCCAGTCGACCATGACGTACCGAACCCGTCGATAGATCGTGTTCTGCCTATCGAGGGTCTTGAGATGGCCGAGGAAACAGGCGGCGAGATTCCCGTTCCCGGGCCCAAGCTCCAGAATCGTGAGGCGAGACTCGCTGGACAAGCGTGACTGGCGGGACAATTCCGAGGAGCCCGTCGAAGCCATCTCGCCTTTCCCGCGTTTCACGCCCGTCTCGCGCTTCGTGACACGCTCGAAATAATCGGCCGCCAGCGCATGGGCGAGACGGAAGTCCGCGGACGCAAAGGTCTGGTAATAGGATCGAAGGTTGTCTCCCCGCAACCCATAGAAGAGCTGGTTGAGATGGGCCTGCCACTGATCAAGCGGCTTGTATTCACCGATCAGCTGTGGAAGGGCATCGGCATCTTGCAACATACTCTTACGGTCACTGGTAATGGATTGGCGAATAGACCATACGGCAGGCGAAATCCTAGCAGAAGCCCGGAAAACGCCGCAATGGGCAACTTGCCCGATGGTTTGCTATGGTTTGATGGTTTATTGACAGTGTCGCCTCAAGAGGTGTAGCAGACAGTCATGATGAACAAGGTTCTCCGTCTGGGAATTGTGATAACTGGGTCTTTCCTGTGGTATCACACGGCTGTAGCTGAAGATCTGCCTCTCACCGAGGACGTACCGATCTCCGAGTTCCAAAACCGCATAGAGGACACGAGGGCTTACGATTTCGATGCGCCCCCGCAGGGCATGTTTCGTTCCATCGCTTTGGCTGAAGATTTTGAGGAACGGCTGGGATTTCAGCGCACTCACGAAATCGTACCGGTCAAACCCACCGAACGGTTCTCTCCGGACGTCCCGGCTATTTTTATCGTGTTCTCGCTCCATCAACACTATCAAGGCTTCAAGGTCTTCGCCCGTTGCAGGCCCGAGAAAGTACCCGACGTCGCACCCGAGACCATCGTCAGCGAAGACGCCATGCACATCGCTTTGGAAGATGACAGCGGTTACCTCAAACTGCCTCCTCCAAAGGACGGCTGGAAGCCCGGTCAATACAAGATCGAGATCCACGTGGGCGAGCAGGTCAACGAGACAAGTTTGATGGGCACGATGCGGTTCACCATCGTGGCGTCCGGTAAGTAGCCGGACTGCCATTAGACATCCAGTCCATCGCTGCCGCGGGTTTGACCCTCTCTTTCTCTTCCGCTAAAATGCGCCGTTTCATATTGTAATCTTTGGCTGTTGTTGGAGTTTTTGCATATCATGGCGTCGCCATCCAGTCCGTGGGCCTCTGTCATCATCCCGATCAAGGATGAACGAGAAAACCTGTCCCCACTCATGGTAAGCCTGCTGAAAGTCATGGATTCGCACGAGCGGTCACGCTCGCGTCCTTACGAAATTCTCTTTGTGGACGATGGGAGCAGCGACGGCAGCAGCGACGAGCTGGACCGATTGGCACGCGAACATTCCAACGTGCGGGTCTTCCACTTCGACCGAAATTACGGCAAGACCTGCGCGCTTGAAGCCGGCTTTCATCAATCTTCGGGCGAGATCATCATCCAGATCGACGGCGATCTCCAGCAAGACAGCGAAGATATTTTGAAGCTGCTCCCCTATACGGCCTCACACGACGTGGTTTGTGGGTGGAGGCAGCAACGGCAGGACGGCCTCGTGAGGAAATTATCCTCATTAATCGCCAACCGCATACGGAACATCTTCACGCATGACGGCATACACGACACGGCATGCCCGCTGAAGATTTTCCGACGGCCTGTACTGGAGCGCATCCGACTTTTTGAGGGGATGCACCGCTTCTTTCCCGCTCTGGCTTTGATGCACGGATTTACCGTGACGGAGGTGCCGGTCAGGCATTATCCACGCATCCATGGACTGTCCAAGTACGGTATGGGCAATCGCCTGTTCAAATCACTCTATGATCTGATCGCGGTTCGATGGATGCAGGATCGCGTGTTGCTATACAAATTCCGTAACAACGACGTGAGCCGCCACAAACGAGACTGATACCTTCACGCTCCGGAACGACAATGACGACTGTCCCTCCCGACATCTCATGAGTACTGAGACAATTTGGATCGGCATCGGCTTCCTCGGCCAAGGACTCTTTTTCGGTCGTTGGTTGATTCAATGGATCGCATCCGAACGGAGCGCCGAAAGCCGCGTGCCTATTGCCTTTTGGTACATGAGTCTCATCGGCGGGTTGATTACGCTCTCCTATGCCATCTACCGAATGGACCCTGTGTTTATTTCAGGCCAAGGGCTCGGGTCGGTCGTGTATCTGCGCAATCTCGTCCTCATTCACCGTACGAATCAAACCAATGGCCAGCCTCGGCCGGCAGCATGAGCGCCTGGGAAACCAACGGTAATACCGGGTCTTCCATCACGCGCGAGCAACAGCCAGATCCGGCCATGGATCGTCCCCCATCGCAACCAAAACAGCTGCTCCTCCTTCTGCTTCTGTCCTACCTGCTTTTCTTCCTGAATCTCGGCAGCATGGGTCTGACAGATCGTGATGAAGGCCGCAATGCCGAGGCCGGGCGAGAAATGTTCGTCTCCGGCGATCTGGTTACCCCGACCTTTAATGGCGAGCTGCGCGTCGCCAAACCGGTTTTCGTGTATTGGCTGATGACGTTGTCGTACCATCTGTTCGGCGTGAACGAGTTTGCGGCACGGGCACCCTCCGCCCTATTCGGGGTGGCATTGATCCTGATGCACTACCTGTTTCTGTCCCGGCTGCGCGGCTCGACTGCCGGGCTGTTCGGTGCTTTGATGTTGTTGCTGAACATCGAGATCTTGGCGCTGGGACGCATGGCGATCACCGATAGCGTCTTGATCTTCTTTACCACCCTGTCACTCTACGGATTTTGGCTCGGGATCCACGAACCAGGCCGAGGGCGACATTGGATCTGGGCATTTTATGCCGGCATGGCCTCGGCGACCTTAACGAAAGGGCCGGTAGGATTCGCCGTTCCACTGATCACGGCTCTCTTGTACCTCGCTGCCAGCCGACAGTGGTTGGTGTTTTGGGAGAGAGGTGCGCCCATCGCCGGCACGTTGCTCTTCCTGACCCTCGCAGGTCCTTGGTATACAACCATGTTCCTCCTCCATGGGGATGCCTACTCCTCTCAAGCGAAGGTCCATACAGTGGGGCGATTCCTCGCTCCAATGGAGGGACATGGAGGCGGATGGTGGTTCTATTTTCCCGTCCTGCTGCTTGGTTTTTACCCTTGGAGCGCCTTCCTACCGGTAGGGTTTTTTCAAGCCTATCAGAGCTGGCGAGCATCTCGCACGATGGTGAACCATCAAGACGAATCACGTGAATCGTGGAAGCCATCAGGTTCCGGCGATGAGTTGGAATGGTTCGCTGGGCTGTGGATCATCGGGGTGTTCATCTTTTTTAGTCTATCATCCACTCGCCTCCCCCACTACATCGGTCCCTTGTTTCCTGCCTGTGCTCTCTTGGCTGCTTCATATTGGGCCCGAGGGTTAACAGATTCTTCGACACGAGGCCTGCGCGGGTCGATCCACTTCATGATGGGGATCGGCTATCTCTTAGCGATCGGGCTAGCGAGCGCCCCTGCTCTGTTCAGCAAATTCTCCGGGAAGATGGTCAAAGAGTTTCCGCTCGCCACTCAATTCGATCTGGGCATCGGTCCTTACGTCGGCTCAGCGATCGTCGTAGTCTCGATGGGGCTGATCGGATATTTCGGGTTGAACGACAACAGGCGCGGCATCGCCTTCGGGGTGGCCGGCGGCGCGCTGGCGAGTGTTTTTCTTGTCGCAATTCTGACGGTCGTTCCAGGACTCAACCGATACGCGATTGCGCCGCCGCAAGAATTGGCCTACGCAGCGGGGTTGAACCTGAATCCGACCGACCAACTGATCGCGTTCGGTTCGACCAGGCCATCCATCGCCTTCTACGCGAGGCGAATGGTGACCTTTATCCCAGCCGGAGAGATCGACCGGCTGCGTACGGCTCTGGTCAAACCAGGCCGGACGATGATCCTCCTACCGGAATACTCTCAAGATGCCCTGCCGAAGGAAGCCGCTGACTTTCAGCCGATTCTCAAGCGCTACGGTTACGTCTTGTTGGGCAATCAACAGATGGTCACCGTGCCTCAGGGTCCGGATGTTGTTTCACCAAACCCACCCAAGACTCCTCACCCTCAGCCTTAACTACGTCTTCTTTCACCCCCAGATAAGCGACGCACTTAACCCCCGTTCCTTAGCGCTTCCGCTTAGCCATCGTTCTTGACTACGGCAGCAAAATAGGAGTACTAACCACTCGCTTCCCTCGATCTTGTCGGAGGTCCCGATGAGTGATCAACCGAGGGTGTCACTCTTAGCCGTGGGTGGAGGATGTCAGCAAGGCCCTGGGTAAGCTACCTGATTGCGCTCTTCGCGACAGTCTTGGCCGTCACCGTCCGATACCTGCTCGACTACTTCCTCGGCACGCAGTTCAATTTCTTGCTGCCGTTGATCGTCGTGGTCATGGTGGCGGCGTGGCACGGCGGCCTTTGGTGCGGCCTCTTCGCCACGCTCCTGAGCATGGTCGTCGGCGTCGCCTTCGACATGAATACGGATGACAGCCTACCCATCATGGCAAGCGAATGGGTGCGGATCGGCCTGTTTGTCGTGATCGGCATCACCATCAGCTCGCTCAGCGAGTGGCTGCATCAGCAACGACATGTGGCCGAGGTCGCAGCAGCGGAGGCCGCCCAGCGATGGACGCAGCTCGAAGCGGAGGTCGCCGAGCGCCAAGAGGCAGAAAGCAAGGCGCGTCAGTGGGAGTCTGTATTCAACAGGGCGAGTTGGGCGGTGGCCGTGACCGACCCCGTTGACGACAGATTCAAGGCCGTGAACCCCGCCTTTGCCACCATGCACGACTTCACCGTCGAGGATTTGCTCGGCAGGCCACTGGCCGATGTGTGCGCCCCGCAGGGTCGCGCGGAGTTGCTGACGCACCTCCAGGCCGCTCACCAGAGGACCAACTACGTGTACGAGTCGCTTCACGTCCGAAGGGACGGCACCCGCTTCCCCTGCGTGACTCATATGACAGCCTTGAAAGACACCCATGGGAAGATTCAGCTTTATGCCGCCACCTTCGAGGACATCACCGAGCGCAAGCAGAACGAGTCGCGGTTGAGGGCTTCGCTGAAGGAGAAGGAGATCCTGCTCAAGGAAATCCATCACCGGGTCAAGAACAACTTACAGATCATCTCCAGCCTGCTCGACCTTCAATCAGACCACACGCAGGACCGGCAGGCGCAGGAAATGTTCAAGGAGAGCCAGGGGCGCGTGCGGTCGATGGCGCTGATCCACGAACGGCTTTACCGCTCACGGGACTTGGCCCGCGTGCCCGTCACCGAGTACGTCGAGCAACTCGCCCACGACCTCTACCGCGCCTACAAGGTGTCGGATAACGACATCGTGCTGCATGTCGAGGCTGCCATGCCGCCGCTGCCTCTTGATATGGCCATCCCCTGCGGGTTGCTCCTGAACGAACTTCTCTCGAACTGCCTCAAGCACGGTTTCAAGGATGCCACGCAGGGCTGGATCAGGGTGACGTGGCGCGGCGACGGTCCGAGCAACGTCTTGACCGTGGCCGACAACGGGGTGGGGTTTCCGCCAGGCCTCAATTTCCGCAACGCCGCGTCCTTTGGGTTGCAGTTGGTGAATACCCTCGTCGAGCAACTGGAGGGCAAGATCGAACTGGCACATAATAGGGGGACGGTGGTTACCATCACCTTCCCCAGTTCCGATAGATCGCAGGAGGAGCTCGCATGACCACGACCAGCATTCTCGTCGTCGAGGACGAACGGATTATCGCGAAGGGCATCGAAAAGCGCCTCAAGGGGTTGGGTTATGAGGTGACTGGTCTGGCTTCGACCGGGGAAGAAGCCATCCGACAGGCGACGGAGGGTCGGCCCGACCTGATCCTCATGGACATCCATCTCGGCTCCGGCATGGACGGCGTAGAGGCGGCGAACCTGATCCGTACCAGGTTGGGCACCCCGATTGTGTTCCTGACGGCCCACTCCGATGAAGCCACCCTCCAGCGGGCCAAGGTCACGGAGCCCTCCGGCTTCATCCTCAAGCCCTACGAGGATAGGGACATCCAAACAGCCGTCGAGATCGGGCTGTACAAGTCCATGATGGACCGTCGGCTGCGAGAAAACGAGCAATGGCTTGAGGCCTCGCTCTCCAGCATCGGCGACGGCGTGATTGCGACGGATGAGGGCGGGCGGGTGCGGTTCATGAACCCGATGGCCGAGCGGCTGACTGGGTGGATAGAGGCTGACGCCCTGGGTAGAGAGGTGCTTGAGATTTTCCACATCGTTGAGGAAAAGACCCATCAGCCCGTCTCGAACCCGGTTCTGGGCGCACTGGCAACGGGCTCTCCCGCTAATCTCTCCCAGAATACCATTCTGATCAGCAGGGCTGGGACGGAATTTCTCCTCGACGACATTGCAGCTCCCATCCGGGACGTGAACGGCAGGGTCGAGGGGGCGGTGCTGGTGTTCCGGGACGTCACGGAACGCCGCCGACTGGAAGAGCATCTGCGGCAGGCGCAGAAGATGGAGGCCATCGGGCGGCTGGCGGGCGGCATTGCTCACGACTTCAACAACATCATGGCCGTTGTCATGTGGTTCGGCGAACTATTGCTCGCCGGCAACCAGCGCGCCAAACAGAGGCAAGAACTCGCACGGAACATCCTCGAGGTCGGGAAGCAGGGTGCCATGCTCACCCGGCAAATCATGGCATTCAGCCGTAAGCAAATCCTCATGCCCTTTGCGTTGAGTCTGAACACCGTCCTGCGGGATATGGGGCCGATGGTGAAGAGTCTCGTCGGGAGCGGTATCGAGCTCGTGGTCGAGCTGGCCCCGGACCTCGCCCTCATCAAAGCCGACCCGTCACAAATAGGGCAGGTGGTCTTGAACTTGGCGGCGAACGCCCATGACGCCATGCCGAAAGGCGGGCGGCTGGTCGTTACCACAGCGAACGTCGAGTTGGACGAACCGGCGAGCCGGCAGCATCCCGACGTGACACCGGGCCGATACGTCCTGCTGTCGGTTTGCGACAACGGAAGCGGCATGTCTGATGACGTGCTGTCTCACATCTTCGAACCGTTCTTCACGACGAAGGATACCGGCAAAGGAACCGGCCTCGGCCTCGCCACGGTCTACGGAATCGTCCAACAGAGCAGAGGCCACATCGACGTGTCGAGCAAAGTGGGGCAGGGAACCACGTTCCGGGTGTACCTGCCGGTGGTCAAGGAAGCGCCGACCAAGCCGAGCAGCCCGAGCATCCAGCCGGCGACGAAGGGCCACGAAACGATCCTGATCGTCGAGGACCATGACACGGTCAGGAACATGATCGTGATGCTCCTCCGGCAGCACGGCTATACCGTGCTGGAGGCGTCGAACGGATCGGAAGGGCTGGCGGTGGCCGAGGACCACCGGGGACCAATCCATCTGGTGATCACGGACTTGGTGATGCCGAAGTTGTCCGGGCGGGAGATGGCCGATCGACTGACGGCACTCAAGCCGGGGCTACGGGTGCTGTTTATGTCGGGATACACCGAGGATGTGGTGATTCAGCAGGGTGTGGAGTCATCCACAGTGGACCTCCTGCACAAGCCGTTCGACATCACGGCTCTGACGCAGAAGATGCGGGAGATACTGGACCGGGACTAGGCGCGATGGTTACTGAAAGGGCAGAACTCCTCGTGCATCAACGAGAATCAAAATGGCAATGGCCAAGCCAGCAATGAGAGCACTTTCCCGTATCATGGACCAGCCAGGCGATTTCTCAGCGTAGTCCCCGTTCCGACCTATCGCGTCGAGCCAAGCCGCCATGCAGGCGAATCCAACCGACGAGAGGACGAGAGGTGAGGTTGTCATGGCGGCCAGGCCGTACGCGATCAACAGCGTCGAAGCATTCAAGTGCCGACTTCCTCCTGTTCCTCCTCGACGAACCCATTGAGGTCGCCGAATCCATAAGCCACCCGCTACCGCCCCAGCCCCTAACGTCAAGAAGAGGATGCCCACCGTTCCGCCATCCATTTGACGGGATAGGACCCAGAGCGAGGCAAACAGTGCCGACGTTCCTATCGCAGCATATCGTAGCCCATCCTGGATTGAAGTGCGCCACTGTCTTAATGGAGCCGTAGCGATGAAGCCGCTGAGGATGCCGAGCACCGCCCCTCCGACAACATCGGTCAAGAAATGCGACCCTCGAAGGATGCGACTGAGCGCGACGAACAGTGCGATCGCGATACAGAGCGGTCCGAAAAAAGGAAATTGTTTAGCCAGCACCGTGGCAACGGCAAAACTCGCCGTGCTATGCCCCGATGGAAATGAATCCAGCCCCGATACCAAGGAAGGAGTCATCTGCCAGTCACCCGAGTGGACGAACTTCGGTCGAGGCCTTCCGATGAGATGTTTCAGCCCATTGGCGAGCAATGCGGCGATGCCATGAGCGATCAGCGACTGGATGGCGACTAGCCTGATAGCCGGCTTTTCAAAAGCCCATGCTCCGAGGAGCAGTAGGGTGCTTAAGGATACCAGCTGCCATCCTTCGCCGATCCAGTTTCCCGTATCGCTGGCGAACGCCATCCACGGAACAGTGAGTTGATCCCAGGGGAGATGAATGGTCACCGAGCGCACATACTTGGTGATGGACAGATCAAACTCAGCCACGCCGATAAAGCTGATGGTCAATGCGGCGCAGGAACAACCGACTGCGGCGATCGAGGTAAGCTTATTCCGGAATGACTGTGATGGGACACTCATCAAGCCGCGATCTATAGCAAGGCTCCCTGGATTTCCGGAACTGACCACCAATCGTTCATCACCGGTTACCCTGCCTTACGGCACCCAGTCAGCCAGGAACACGTTGAATTCCCCAGACGCCTTTGCATTTCGATCCGATACCCAGACGAGACGTTTACCGTCCGGGGAAAACATGGGGAAGCTGTTAAAGTGTCCTTCCATGGTGAGACGTTCTAATCCGGTTCCGTCATCACGCACCAGATACAGATGGAAACTGGGGCGTCCTCCTTCCCCTCGCGTTTCTATGTTGGAGGAGAAGATGATGCGTGTGCCGTCGGGATGAAAATACGGAGAGAAATTCGACGCGCCGGTCATTGTGATCTGTTTCTTGTTTGACCCATCGGCATTCATGACAAAAAGCTCAAGCTGACCTGGCTCGACCAGATGTTGTGCCAGCAACTCCTTGTATTTGGCCACTTCGGATGGATCGGTGGGATGGGCCGCCCGATAGACGATTCTCTTGCTGTCCGGTGAAAAGAACGCTCCGCCGTCGTATCCGACATCGTCCGTCAGGCGACGCACGTTCGAGCCGTCTAGATTCATCCTGTACAGATCAAGATCACCATCCTTCACGGATGTCCAGACAATGGTCTTCCCATCAGGCGAGATCGTGGCCTCCGCGTCATAGCCCGGCGACACCGTCAGCCTCCGCATGTCCCCTCCGTCAAGATTCGCAGAGTAGACATCGTAATCGTCGAGCGCCCATCGATAGGCGCCATCCCGTTTAGGTTTTGGCGGACAATCGGGTCCGGCCGCCTGTGTGGAGGAGTAGAGCACCCGACTGTCACCGGGGAAAAAATAGCCGCACGTCGTTGCGCCTTTCCCGGCACTCACCAAGCGGACGGTTCCGCTTTCCACATCCATCACATACATTTGATAGCAGCCCAGGCCTGACTCGGCCGGTTTGCCGGTGGAGGCCGACGAATCCTTCAGCCAGTTGTTCGTCGATTGCAAAATCAACTTGGTCCCGTTGAAGGAAAAATAGGCCTCCGCATTCTGGCGACCAAAGGTCAGCTGGCGGACATTGGCGAGATGCCGTTCCATAGAACGCGCCGACGCCATTGTCTCCTTCGGCTGATCAGCTGCCAAGGCAAAGGGGGAAATACTCATCAAGGCACAGACCCCCCCAAACCAAATTTTTGCAGTCCTACGGCATTGCATCAATCCTGACCTCCTTCACATCCGTCGTCCCTTGCCACACTTCGCGTTTCGTCACGGCTCCGTCTTGAAAAACGAGGTAACTGTGCCACCCGTAATAAAACAGGAAGCGCGAAAGTTTTTCGAGTGAGCCTGAAGTCACACCATACAGAACCGTGATGATGCTGTCCGGCACATTCGCCCGATGACAAGAGAAGAGCACAGCCAACTTCGGCCCATCATACGCTTGGCCATCGATCTGGACACCTCTCTCTCCGAGTGCAACTCGGTCACCGCATGATTCCTGCACCGCTGACTGAACCGCTTGTCGCTCGTCTGCTCCCGCCAATACCAGGATCGATCCATCGTGGGGGAGGGAATTCTCTTTGAGAGAGATCACGGTCGTTTTATGCAATCCCGTTTGTTCGTGATCGGTGATACGAGACACGACCTGCTGCAACGGTGAGGCAGGGTCGGAAAACGCCTGCACCACTGTCTTCCGTCGATCCGTCACATAGCCGTTCAGCATGGGCGGCAGCTGACGTCTCGTCAACCGGCGAAAAGTCATCAGATCGGGATCAAGCTCTACCTGTAGCGGCTGATCGGGAAGGATGAATTCCGCAACGCTCGTTTGCGAGAGCCTAAGTACGATCAGCTTGATTTCAGTCGATCCTCTCATCATGATGCGGATGGGGATCGCCATCCGAAATGGCTTCCCGGCCTGGTCAATCTGAACCGTCAACCGCCAAGCTTCTCTGCTGTCCTCTCCCTTCACAGGGCGGGCGTGGACATCGCCCAAGGATAATTGTGGGGCGCCTGGCTGTTCGACCCACTGCTCGAAAAACCACCGCAAATCCTGGCCGCTTTCTCGAGAAAAGACTTCTTCGATCGATTTCCAGTCCGCCGGCTGATTGCGATAGGTGCTGACGAAGGCCTTCAAGCCTTGCCAGAATGGCTTATCTCCGATTTCTTGGCGAAGGAGATGAAACACAAAGGCCGATTTCTGATATCCGATGGAATTGTCCTTCTCGTCGTGTTTTCTCAGGAACTGCGCCACTGCATAATCTTCGTCTGGTTTCACATAGAGGTTGTACCCTTGAAGCATCATTCGTCTTTGCTCAAAAGCCTGCCGGGTGTCCTGAACCAACTCGTGCCAGTAGTAATTTGCCAGGTAGGTGGTCAATCCTTCGACCCAGTTGCCGTGATCATCGCGATTGAACACCGAATTCCCGATCCAGGAATGGACGATCTCATGACCCAACGCATAGGGTTGCACGTAGTGCCGCTTGATGCTCCCGCTCCCGAGGAGAGTGAACGAAGGCAGACCAAGACCACTCGGGAAAAAATTCTCGACTACCGCAAATTTCTCAAACGGATAGTCCCCCAATATCTTGACATACGCGTCGAGGTATCTTGCCGCCGCCTCGAGATACTCATCAGCCAAACCGGCATTGTCGGGGAAGAAATAGGTCTGGAGCTCAACCCGTTGTCCTGTCGGACCTTTCCATTCTCTCAATTTGGCCACAAATTTATTGGCGACGAGCGTGAACGCTTCAGACCGGTCCCGAACGACCCAGGTCGAGGAGACCTTTCCTGCATTCGTCGTCTCCGTTTCCTTCCGTCCCGATGCGATCGCGGTCCATTCCTGCGGAATCTGAGTAGTCACTCGATAGGTACTGAGTGAGCCGGCGACGTCGGGGTACCATAGGCTTTCACCGCTCAGGTACACGCCTTCCAAGCCGATGTGTCCCGCTGTTTCGCTGGGGGTGACGAACCGCAGGTGACGTGGTTCCTTAGGCGGTTCATTGATCTGGCCGCGATAGCGCATGACCAAGGTGACCCTCCGGCCACGCTCTGTTGGAAGGGAGACCATGATGCGCTGAACCGTGGTCTCAGAAGGATGCAGGCTCGTGAATGGGACGACGACGCCCTCGTTTCTTTGCCCGTCCGAGATCGCGTGCGTTCGCACGACGATGGACTCGACATGCAGCGTATGTGCAAGCGTGAAGGTGACCGACGTGACCCGTGGATCAACCTCCATCTCGATCTGATCGCTCGCCATCAATTCGTGCGCAGCAGGATTCAGCTCGACAGAGAGGTCATGGTGAACGAGTGTAAAACTTTCATTGGATGGTGAGGCCGAAGCGTCCCGCATCGGGACAACGGAGATCACTAGAAGATTAATGAGGCAAGAGCGAAGAACCAATTTCCCGATAGACATCAGGAAACTTTCTAACACTCGCGGCAGACGAGTACAAGCTGGATCGCGGTCAAGAGTCGCTCAAGGTCGACCGGTTTTATAAGAATCTCCTGAGGGCCTAAACTCCACGCTTCCTGAAGCAACTCCTCATTGTGACTTCCGGTCATGATGATGACACCACCAGCATAACCCTTGTCACGCAGGGCGCGAAGCACTTCGATCCCCGGCATTCCTGGCATGATCAGGTCGAGCACGATCGCATCGGGCGACATATCTTCGACTATCCGCAGAGCCTCGTGACCATCTTTGACACCAAAGGCTCGATAACCGCGCAGACTGAGAAAACGGACCAAGAGGTCGCACAGGAGAGGTTCGTCATCGATTATCAAGACCGATTCATCGATCTGCTCGATGACATTCCCGTTACCAAAGGAGGACTGCGCGGTGGTTGACGACACAGGTAGCTTTGAGAGTCGGCTGACGGCTTCGACGAGGACGTCCAGCGACAATCCTTTTCTGATAAAATCCGTGGCTCGTAGAGCGCGTGCTTGATTCTCCTGAATTTCGGTTGCTCCTCCACCCAGGATAATCACCGGCGCATGGGGGTCGATAGCCCGGATTTCCTTCAAAACAGCTAATCCGTCCATCTCGGGCATACGAAGATCCAGGAGGGTGACTCGGGGATTGTGTGCACGGAAAAGATCAAGACCTTCTCGTCCACTGGTCGTCGAAATGACGTGGCATCCTTGTCGCGTAAATACACTCTGTAGTAGATCGCAATTCATCTGATCATCATCCACTATCAAGACTTTGATCACCGCTGCCAACCCTTCCACAACCTGAAAAACCGCACCCTGGGAAAAAAGAATAGCACGAGATCGTGAACGATGAGAAGACAATGCCTGGTTTATGAAGCAGAAGTCTGCTGTCCGAACAGAGCCGCGACGAACGCCTCAGCATTGAAGTCTTGGAGGTCTTCGGCTCCTTCTCCCACACCGATGAGGCGCAAGGGAAGCTTCAATTCTTCTGCAATCGCGACGACGATACCCCCTCGTGCGGTCCCATCAAGCTTTGTCAGAGCAAGTCCAGTGACCCCCACGGCATCGTGAAATTGACGGGCCTGCGCCAGTGCGTTCTGTCCGACCGTAGCATCCAAGACCAGCAACACTTCATGTGGCGCACCAGGTAATTCCTGAGCGATCACCCGTTTGACTTTCCGCAGCTCGTCCATCAGATTAAACTTGGTGTGCAAGCGGCCCGCAGTATCGACTAGAACCATGTCCACCATCCGGGCTTTGGCTGCAACGATACCGTCGAAGGCCACGGCAGCCGGATCGGCGCCGTGCCGTTGACGAATCACTTCCGCTCCGATCCGATCCCCCCAAACTTGAAGTTGTTCAATGGCGGCTGCACGAAAGGTATCTCCTGCGACGAGAAGAGGTCGCCGTCCAGCCTGACTCATTCGCTGTGCGATTTTGGCGATGGTGGTTGTTTTTCCTACGCCGTTGACTCCGACGACAAGGGTGACAAACGGTTTGGGGCTTTCATCGACCAGCTGATCGATTGTAGGACCTGACACGGTTTGTAGAATACGATAGAGCGACCGACTTAAGACATTCTGAAGCCCTTCCGAAGTTTTTGCGTCCGCTCCGCGCGTCTCTTCCCGGACCTGCTGCATCAAACGATCGACGACGCAGGCGCCAAGGTCAGCAGCGAGCAGCGCCCCCTCCAGATCTTCAAGCAGTTCCTCGTCCGGCGTACGTCCGAGGAATTGATCCAGGGATTGCCGCACGACGTTGCGTGTTCTACCTAGCCCTTCGCTCAGCCGTTGAAACCATCCCATCGTCAACGACCTCTTGTTGCCCGTCCAGCACGATACATGATCATGCGAGGGACAGGAGAAATCAGATGAAGTAGGGCTCGTTCTCGGCGCGACATTCTAGCCGCTTCTCGTGGATTACATTCATGATCGTATCCGCAGAGATGGAGCACTCCGTGCACCAACAGCATGGCCAGCTCATTGTCGATCGATCGTCCGGCGTCTTTTGCTTGGCGAAAGGCGGTTGGTAACGAAATCACGACGTCACCGAGCATCTGGGTTGGCGGACTCGCACCTCGCGGCATAACGGCTTCGCGGATAGGGAAAGCCAGTACATCAGTAGTTTGATCCTTCTTGCGGTATTCACGGTTCAGCCGTCGCATACGTCCGTCTCCAATCAATTCTAGACTCAGTTCCGATCGAGACTCTCCGACTGCCGATAACACACGTTCAACTAGATAGGCCAGTGTGGTTTGTCGGACGACCAGCCGCGTGAGACGTACGCGAAGATAAACCGTCATCAATGAGAACTGCTGGATAGATCGGGCGGCGACGAGCCGGCAGTGGACGACTTGCGGGGGTTGGATGATGGGCGCTGGTGAGAGGTGACCTGCCCTCGAGCATGTCGAGAATCACTGCTATTGACGGGCTGATGACGATCATAGGCCTTGATAATATCTTGAACCAGTCGATGTCGGACCACATCCTTTTCATCGAAGTACACGAACTCAATACCCTCAATCTCTCGGAGAATGTCTTTCACCTGAATGAGGCCGGACACTCGATCACTCGGTAAATCGACTTGCGTGATGTCGCCGGTAACGACAACCTTTGAATGGAACCCCAATCGGGTGAGAAACATTTTCATCTGTTCTGCGGTAGCATTTTGTGCTTCATCTAGAATGACAAAGGAATCATTGAGCGTTCTTCCGCGCATGAAAGCCAGGGGTGCAATTTCAATATCTCCCCGCTCGATCAAACGATTCGCTCGTTCCATGTCCATCATATCAAACAATGCATCGTAGAGTGGCCGCAGGTAAGGATTCACTTTTTCGTATATGTCGCCGGGCAGAAAACCGAGTTTTTCCCCTGCCTCAACCGCCGGCCGAGCAAGAATGATCCGGCTTACCTCTTTGTTCATCAGGGCACTGACGGCCATCGCCATCGCTAGATACGTTTTCCCCGTTCCGGCCGGTCCGATGGCGATCACAATGTCATGCCCCTCAATCGCTTCGATGTAGGCCTTCTGTGTGGGCGACTTGGGACCAACGAACCGTTTTTTTGTGACGATCATTGCCGACTCCCCGAGCAGGTTCATGAGCGAAGCTTCGGGAGCTCGGCGCAATGCGCTGAGCGCATGGGTTATATCCTCAGCTTGGAGTGATATCCCTTGGTTGGTCAGGGAAGCAAGTTCGACGAGGATGCGTTCTGCTTGACGGACAGCCTCGGGAAGACCGTCCAGGGTAAGTTCCTCTCCACGCGCAGAGAGCCGCACTCCCAACTCGTCCTCGATCAACTTGAGATGCCGGTCATGATGACCGAACAGAACAGCGGTATTGGTGCCTTCTCGTAGCTTGAGTTTACGCACGAGTGTAGGGTGGTCTCCCTCCTATATCGTGAAGAGATTGTAACAGACTAGAAAAAGCAGACACAAGCGGAGACAACATTCGGAGGAGATTTCAGGTTCCTGACGGCTTAGCGGGACCTGTGCTGGTCAAAGTCAGATCGAATTCCTGTGTGGCCATACCACCATACCCGTCTTTGGCCGCTACTTTGATATGGAAGATTCCTTCTTGATCGGACGGGATCTGCCATAGAATATGGCCCGATGTTTCATTGATGCTCATTCCGATTGGGGCGGCCTCTAGATAATAATTCACCCGGTCGCCATCCGGATCCATAGCTTTCACGGCGTAGTCGAAATGGCCTTGCGCGTCTGAGATGGGAGGAGTGGAGACGATCCTCGGGGCACTATTCCCTAAAACGAGTGGTTCAGACTTCAACGAATTCCTTGTGCCGGCGGGATCATGCGCTGTCACCTCAACCATAATTTTATCGCGAACTACAAATCCAGTCGTATCGAGAAAGGATTCTTCTCCTTCCTTAATCGCGGTTTCATTACGATACCATTTGTAGGTCAAATCAACCCGATCATGGTCTGGATCGCTCGCTTCAACCGCAGCTTCAATCTTATCCCCACCCCGCGCAGCCTGAGGTGTCAGGGAGACAGCCATTACTTTCGGTGAAGTATTCCCAACAACAGCGACTTTTGTGCGGTGGGATTGACCGTTGTTGGCTCCGTCTGTGGGGGTTATTTCCACAAAAACTGATTGCCCACGTCTTAACAGGTCGGCCGGCAAGGTAGCGTGGGTTTGTCCGGCAAGAGCGGTGTTATCCACATACCATTGATATAAGAATGAGATCGCCTCTCGCTCAGGATCTTGAGCATCGACCTGAACACCTACAGGCCCGTTCAGCTGGATAGGTTCGTTAAGGATCTTCGCAGAAGTAATGGTTGGAGGCTGGTTCGCCTTAACCGAAGTCGATCCGTTGGCCGCACCTGGCGAAGAAGCAGTACAGGACGAGTTGAAGACTACAGCGCAGATACCCAAAGCCAGGAGTGAACATCGAGTAATACTTATTGATGACATGTGCACGTCGGTCGCTATCGATTTGTTGCACTCACCGAAGTCATGGCGAGAATGTTCCACGCCCATGGCCTGTTTAGACAACATTCCCATCATGGCATCCTAGTCCCGTTGATGGACCCAGCTGACAAACCTACTATACATGTCGCCTTTTCCCGTATTCGTGCATATCGTGCTGCTATTACTCATCTGCGAACATACCTTCGCCCCTGGGCCGGTTCCTCCGACTCCGCCCCCTTCGTAGCCGAAGTGGACTGACAAGGCAGAGGCCATACCAACCCCAAGCGAGACTTTCGTCGTCACATTGGTATTGCTACCAGACGCCGAAGTTCCAATAACCGGTGACGTGGAGGCAGTCCCGGTCTTGTAGAAGAGCGCATAGAGATAGCTGGCCCCGTCCGCGGCGCAGAAATCGGCTGTCGGAGTGAAGGTCGGGAAGAAGACCGTCCCTCCAAACAAAGCCGGAATCACGACAGACCGTTCAGCTGAATAGTTCGTGACAATGCCTCCATTCGTAATACTGACCGGACCTGGCAAGGTGACGCGCCAACCATCTTTCGAGGCTACCAACCCGACCATCGAGGTCGTTCCGGTTCCATTGAACGTTGTAACACCAGGATTGGTCGGATCAGTCACTTGATTGGTGGAGCCACTGCAAACGATGCAGACCACGGCGTTGGTAGCATCGACAAGATCATTTGTCCAACAACTGAGCTGGTTGGACTGTGTGCAGAATCCGTTCACCACCTTGTCTTTCATGCCGTACAAACGCTGGATAGCATTATCCACCTTGTCTGAGTTTCCGATGTATCGTCCCGTCCCAAAGAAGACCCACACTTGGTTACTGTCGTCGATTGTCCAGGTCGGAGCAGTGGTCACGGGGCCTATTTGCTGATTCGGTCCAAGTAGAGGGTCGTCGAAGGTATCGATCATTTCGGTCGGTACCCGATTGCCTCCGTTTGGGATCCCCCAGCTGATCGGCAGACAGGGAGCGGCAGTACAGCCCATCGTGAGCCGATACATTTTCCCTCTCCAAGGCAGAGCCCCATCGTGCAAGGTTCGTCCCACATACACGGCATCCGTCCTGAAATCGAGATCCTTATCGACCGGGATCAGGCCCGTCATGAAGGATCGGAGAGTCCCTACTGGCATACGGGTTACATTGACGTTGCCTATGCCAGGTCCCACAGCCAGATCCACCGTGTAGAGAGCAGCGGTCTGAGTCGGCGGGGTTGGAAGGTCTCCTTGATAACTATTAGGACCAGACCCGAACACGACATACCACTTCTCATTGACCTTGCTCGTTATGGCATCACCTGTCGGATTCGTCCGAACGACGGTCGGAGTGCTGGTTGTCAGACCGAGGTCAATATCGGAGAAGGTCCATAAGAGTTTCGGATCGACTTCGGGGTTGGTGATGTCGAGGACAAAAAACGCGCTATAGAACGTACGCGGGACACCACCGATAGTGGCCGTCATGGGAGGCGCGCCAGACCCCACGGCACATCTTCCGCAGCTCCCACCCATGCGGAACCCACCGATCAGAATCGTGCCCCATCCTCCTGGGTGATCGGCGTCCGGCGTGAAGATACGGACATCTGCCACAGTCGGCTTGAGATCGACGTAATAGACGTGTGTATAGTCAGTCTTTGCCAACCATTGCAATTGAGGAAGCAATTGCATCGGAACAAATGCCCACAGCTCGGCTCCCAGACTTGGCCCGCTTGAATTATCAGTAGAATTCTTGGTGAACCACCCATGCTCGACGGTTCCTGGAGTCGCAGGGTCATCGCCCCTGTGATAGAACCCGCCGTTGAAGGCGTGGAGCATCCCATCATTCGCTCCCAGGTACATCACCTGGCGTCTGTTACGATACTGCACATAGTAGGCATTATAGTCTTTATCGCCATATACCAGATCAAATCGAGCCCTCGGCGCGGCAACAATGGTTGGCGTGGAGTGAATCGCGTCACCGAGTTTCCAAACCTTGAACGTTCCGCTACCGAGCGGAGATTCGATCATCCTGGTGCGCAACCCTGCCACTTCATCGCCCCGGATGAAATTGATGAGATTCATAGCATTACTGCCACCGGAACAAACATCGCCCGGGTAGCGAAGATAGTCCCTCAAGGCGTTACAGTTCGCTGTGCTGAAATCGACCTGCTCTGTTGGTTCCACGATGCCATTAACATTTGAATCAACCCATGTGAGAATCTTGCGCGATGCAGAGGAGGTGTTGGCGAGTTCCGCACCTGCCTCCCAGATTGGCTTGATGTTCTTCAGGTCATCGCCGAGGATGGTCGGCGTAGGATTATCAGCGACACCGTCACCGTCGAGGTCGAGGTACTTATCCACGAGCACTTTTCTATAGGTTGGGCTAAGCGGATTATTATCGTACCTCGTCGTAATGATAAGGTCGTTTTTGTAATCAAGCACGCCATCCTTTACAGTATCTTCTCTGAAGTTGCCGAACCCATCGACGAACAGGCCATGAGCATAGCCGGTCCACTTGACGTTCGCTCCACCCTGTCCGATGTCGCTAGTGAAGAAATAGGCCTGGTAGATTGACCCTTCACCAGTCGATGATGATGACAACACGGAGACGGACGTACCTGAGGCACTCTTTCTCAAAATGGCTGTGATCGTTGCCATCAGCCGATCTTGAAGATCATTGACGTTCGAAGACTCGAAATAATTGTCCGGAATTCCATCGGTTCCAGGCGCTCCTGTTGCATTGATGACCTTGTCCCATTCCGAAACCAGGTCTGGAAGATTATTGTTGTTGCTGTCCTCGAATCCACCGAGCTGAGCCGCGTGCATCAAAATTTCACGGCCCGCAATATTTCCAAAGGCAAAGAAGGTATAGACCGTCACATTTTGGAATCCCTGTAGACAATGGCCGGTGACGTTCAATACGGGGATCAGGCCATCAGCCGTTCCATTGCAAGGCCGAAGGTCATTGGTATGCGCCCAATAGGCCACGTCATCAAGGTAGTGATTGCCGCTGTCTGCATAGTCGGTCTTGTGCTCACCTAACAAAAAAGGCGCCGTGGTTGACGGGTGAGCATTACAAGTCGTGTCCGTGGGAGCCGTGGGGCTGCTCGTATCTGCATTCGTGCAGTGGACTCCATGTTGGCCATGGGCATAGTCCCGTATCCCAGCCGGTATATTGGTGTCCTGAGTGGGAGCCCCATCGGTGACCAGAACGATGAAGGTCTTGCAACAGGCCACTTGTGTAGAAGTCGACGCCCACGCCGGCGTGTGGTTACTCCCAAAGAAATAGGGATCTCGCCCACAGGCGTTGGCGATATACCCGGAGGGGCAGACTTCCGTTCCTGTCAATGCCGAAATTTCTGAACCTCCGATTGAACCAACTCCATTGGCTTGAAACGACACCCCGTTGGAATTTCCTCCTGAAAAGCCAATGGGATAGACATAAGACCCCGGCAAGTACGTAGAATTGATTTGGGCTACATATCGAATCGTTTCAAACAACGACTCGGAAAGAGGGGTCCATGTGGAAGGGAACGACTCCTGAACCGCATCGACCATGGCAGCTAAGTTGGTGTTGAACGTCTCTACTGCAGAACCTGAAAAGTCGATCGACTGGCGAGACCCGACACCCACCAACATGCGGGCGCCGTCGCCAGTCGGTTTAAATTCAAACAGGCCGAATCGAGCCGAGGCTCCGATTTGTTGGATGACCCCTGTCGGCTCGGTGCTGTACCCGATTTTGAGCCAATATTTTCTTTGACTGTAGCCATCCCCGCAATTGCTGTCGAAAGTGCTGTCATTGTCAATACAAAAGTAGGCAGGACCTGTGCCTATATAGAGCGTTCCTGGAGTGCCGCTGGTATCAGCTGTAGGAATTCTTCCGGCATAGGTATTGGCTCCGGCTCCGGCATTGTAATTCACGAGGGCAAGCTCGACATTCACTCCGGTTGCCTGTGCCCCCACCGTCTTCAACGCAGGAGTTCCATTCGTAGGACAGGTTCCATCCGCCGCTCGAGCCATAAAGCAGTCACCGCCGATCATCGCTTTTTTCATCGCATCGAACCGCCGAAACGTCGCCCAATTCAAAAAGTTTCCATCCCACTCCATGTTGCCACAAGCTGTCGATAGTGTCGCTTTGACCGTCGCCGGCTCGAACCGTGCATCTGCGCCCGCGTCGTAGGTGTAACAGCGCAAGGTATCGAAATAGCCTGACCAACTGGTCGTATTGTTGAAGTCCAGATCAATTGGATCCCTACAGTCGCCATCATCGTTGTTATCACACGCGAGTCCACTCATACTGCCAGAGTTATCAAGCAACAAGACGATGTTGGGCGCAACCTGGTCGCTGACGAAGGGGGGCACGGCATAGTATTGGTCCATCGTCTGGGCCTTGGCCATGCCGTACCCCATAAGTGAGCCTACTAGGGTGAGCATGATGGTTCCACGAAGTGCAACGTTCTCACTATTCATGGCACCCTCCCTCTTCTCCAACATCATCATGTATGTCTCGCAAGTAAGTTCCGTCGGAAGACTATTCCGGCAAAAATAAAATCATGCGATCAATCTTGTCTTTCGAATCCTTTTGGAGATGGAACTTCACCTCGATATCCATCCTGAGATAACCGACGTTCAACTCGTCGCCGTGGCGATCCAGCAAAACCGCATCAGGGGTTAAGCTATAGGTCCTGTGATCGATCTGAAAAGTCGTTTCATAGACACCCGTGATCATTCCGCTCTGATATCCGACCGTCATCATCGGAGGCTGTTGATCCGCGCAAGTCGTCCTGGGAGCAAGCCCAACCATCGCCACAATTCCCAAGGCCACTGCATACGCCACCTTCCTATTCCAAGCGTTCTTTCGATTTAGCTTCATCATGACGCCCGGTCTCCTCTTTTCTAGCGAGTCTTGCTCATGGATACGGCCTATAAGAAGCGTTGCAGACAACTATCACCGCTCTTGAGGCACTGATACACGGCTATGACGCGGCTCGTCGCGCCAGTCGCGGCATTCACAGCCCGACAGTCTATCCGGTAAACCATGTCCATCGCGGGAGTTTGTTCATCAGTTGATCCACCAGCACGCTGCTTCCCAAACTGTAGGTCGATGTCACCGCTCACATCATAATTGTTGACCTTCATGAAAATGTTCGGAGCAGCACCAACTCCCCAAGCCACGTCCGGACTGTTACGAATAAAATTGATCTCTTGCCCTAAAATGGCCGCGTTGGTAGCAGGGACCGGTCCGTTGGGAGCGATCAACCAGGGCATGACCTGTCCATCGTCGATTGAATCTTTGATAACCTTGACACTCATCCCTACGCATGATTCAGCCGCGTCAGTCCCCTCTTCCACCATGCGCATGGCGCCGGCCGTCGAATTTTCGAGACCGGTCATCGTCAGTGCTGCTACACCTAACGCCCCGGCCATGAGCATGATCATCATGACCGTCATGAAGGACACCCCTTGTTCATCAACCGCTCTCCGCCTCAGCCGCTCCAATCTGCTACATGGCTTCATCGTTAGTACCTCTGGTTTCTGAGTTCCACTGTCCTGGTCAGGATTCGTCTCCTAAACTGCAGATAGGCTTGTTGCTGAGCCGGTGTGCTGTTATCGCCGAGGGCAAACACGCCATTCGCATGATTATGATCGCTGATCGTGGCTATCGTATTGGTGTTTTGCACAAGTGTTGATATTCCTTCGCCCGTTCCTTGATCGGTCCTAGTTTGCCTCGCCACGATGCTGACCTGAACCATGCGGATCTTGTTCGTCGTCATCTTGCTGCCCGGCGACTGAAGAAACCAATTGACGCCGGTGATACCGGCCATAAAGTCTCCCTGATCGAATGAGTTGGACCCGTTCATGTCATCGATAGTCCCGTCCGGCTCTCCTCCGTTGATGTTGACGTTGCAGCCGTCGCAAGCATAGGCCAGTTGGAGGTCTTCCACCCCATCCATAATCGGAACGCAGGGATGAGGAAGGAGAGGATTCGGATTTGGGTTGGCACAATTGGGTGGAGTCCCAGGAAGCGGAACGCCCGGTGCTACTCCTCGGACCAGACAAGGTGCATTCCCCTGACAGAGATTGAGAGGATCCGGTGGAGGGATCACTTGGTAGGTGATGCATTGGAGCAAATAGACTTGGGTACCGTGGCCAAATGTCGACGGAGCTGGTATGGCTGGGGTCAGGTTCAAGCTTGAAGGAGTTCCTCCGACGGCGATTCGTGATCCTGCGACACCTCCAATGGTTACCGCCATCCCAGGCAACACAGCGGCTCCGCCTGGAATCACCGCTCCCATGCCATTGACCGCATCGTTCATCAAAGGGAGTGTGGTGATCGATTGATTCGGACCGCCAATCGTCCCTGGTGCAGCCGGGATGTTCAACTGCCACAGCGCCCCGACTGCAGCAATCGAATTCGTCATCGGCACAACCATCGAGATCGAATCGGGCCCAAGATCGGGGCCGCCAGGAGTATTATCAGCCGGAACCAAGGCCGCAGGCATTCCATTCACGACGCAATTGCCCACCGCTCCCGCCACCGCCCCTCCCATCAGCCCCTGCATGCCGAAACCGGCGAGCTTTAAGTCGGCCGTGATCATATCGAGGCCGGTTCTCGCAGTCGCCTGAGTGTTCACCACTTGATTGGTTATTCTGGCCGTCTTTTGAGTGACTGTGAGGGCACCTAAGCCCGCCGCTATGATGGCTGTGGTCATCATGGTAGCAACCATAATCTCAGTGAGGGTAAATCCTCGCTGGTCAAATATGATCGGATTTGGCGATGCGATCATGAATCCACCTATCTTGTCCTTTGGCTGTTCATGTCACTCAGCAACAAGAGTTGTCTGGAGGCGAACCATTCTTAGCCGTTGGCCTGCGCCTCTATCATTCCACTGCACCTGCACAACCACTTGCCTCGCCCCTAGTGATGGATTGGCCGGAACGCCGTTAGTAACCTGAACCAGTCCTTGTACATTGATCAGATTGGATGCTTGCACCAAGTTTAACCATTGCGTACAGTCACCCTGAATCACTCTAACAACGTTGATGGAAGCCGGCGTCGTAACATCGATGGGCGGCGGAGCAGGAAGGGCCGCACAATTCCCTGGGCCTAGTGCCTGGAGATTGTGGTATCCCCAGGCGTACTGCCGATTGGCCTGAATGCGTTCCATCATGTCCGACGCGATGTTCGTGACAAGCGACAGATCATTGGCATCGACATTCTTGGTAAAGGCCATGCCTTGCATTGCCGCCATCCCCATTACGCCAACTCCGAGAATGGCGGCCGAGACCAAGACTTCCACGAGTGTAAAGCCTTTCTCACTCTGGGCCTTCATCACATTCACCTGCTTTCTCTACTGGTTCTGAACACAAGGAGTAATCTGTACACTGCACCATGTGACTTTGCCTGAGGGAGCCAACGAGATCGAATAGATCAAAGTAGGGTCTCGAACGCTTTGCAGCTGAATCGTCATAGGCGCGAGAGGAGTCGTACTTAGTCCTCTCGGCGTAAAGCCGATCGGCGTAGCCGGCAGCGGCAGAACAAATGTCACGTTGAGCGGCAATGTTTCGACACCCAGAGGGGCTGTGAATGTGACTTGACTCTGGGAGCCCGGTACATTGGCGGGTGTCGCCACGATCATCGCGTTGCGGCTGATAGCCGACGAGCGAGCAAATACAAGTCTATTATAGAGGCTCGTCGTCGTCTGATAGAGTTCGTGTCGAGCGTACATCATCGTGAAATTGGGAACAGCTAATGCAGCGCTTATCCCTATAATCGCGACAACAATCATGATCTCCAGCAGGGTGAACCCTTGCTGGTTTTTCTCAGCCCCTCGGAAGGTCGTTTGTTTTTGATCCAACATAGCGCCTCCTGATCGAGCAAGGGGCATGCCGTTCTAGACAAAACGTTCTTCCTGTCTAACCTCTTGATTTGGTGGCATTTGTCATTTGCCGATGCCGCACAATTGCACCCATTTTTCGCGCCGATGCACGACAATTTTCGGCGTGTAAGTTGCACCGTTTCGTACAACCGAGTGGTTATCTTTTATGTAATCCCAACATGATAATGTCCGCTTTGGCCAAGATAGAAATGTCCTCTTCGTTGCTAGACTGGTCGCTCTCACAAGGAGGGCGGGATGGTCGGAGAGGACAGGGTACTCATGAGTGGGAAGGAACTGCGGCGGGTCCATGTGATCCGCCAGGTGGTGGGGAAACAGATCACACAGGTCAAAGCGGGGGCGTTGTTGGGACTGACGGCG
>PHGD01000156.1 GCA_011090425.1 Nitrospira sp. LK70
AGAGCTCCCATGGCGTGTCGTGAAGCCGTACCAGGGCGAAAACTCCGACGTCATCAGGTCGGCGCCTCCCGCTCACAGGTTCGGATACACCCACGAGGTCGTTCCAACAGCGATGGGGTGCTCATCGTGAATAATGCGCGCTAGAATTGCGCGATCTGCAACCATACGGTTACCAGGCGGTGTTGTTCATCGACCAAACCGATGCCAGAGCGGATAGGCGCAGGCAGGCTCGGCTGCGAGTCGGAAGACAGCAGGAGCTTCTAAGCAGCACCTCTTCCGAGGACTGCGACGATCAAGTAGCACCCTACAAAACGGACAGTAAGCTCGACGCTCTCATCACCCTCATCGTCTCGCTTGGGAACGAGAAGGCCCTTCTGGATTAGCCCATGTAGCCACCCAATATACTTCTGCCTCTGCCGGTCGGCGCGCGGGCATGAAAAAACAGATCGCCGAACCCAGGTCGACGACTCTTACTTCTTGATCTGCTCGCTCAGATAGTTCTCCAGCCCCACCTGTTTGATCGTCCGCAGTTTCGTCTCGAACCAGTCGACATGTTCTTCTGAATCCACGACCATGTCCTCCAACAGGTGCCGCGTCGTGAAATCACCGACTGTAGCACAGTGAGCGATCGCTTCCCGCAGCAACTTGACGTCTTCTTGCTCAAGTTTCAGATCCGCAGTGAACAGATCCTGAACGCTCTCCCCGGAGTGGACTGCACCGAGCTTCTGGACGTCAGGAGTCGCCTCCAGATAAAGCATATGATCGATCACTTTCGACACATGCCCGATCTCGTCGGTCGTGCGCTCATAAAATTCGTGCTTCAGCCGCTCGTAGCCCCAGTTGTCGCACATCCCAGCATGCAAGAGATAGTGATGGACTGCCGTCAGTTCCAGCGTCACCACTTTTTGCAAAAACTCAAGTACGCCCTCTTTCGCTTTCATGGCATGCCTCCTGGCTTACGTACGTTAAGGGTCTTGGCGAGGCGCTCGGAGGCGCTCACATTTTATCAAGCTCCCCTCATTCTTCTTTCTTGATCTGTTCCGTCAGATAGTTCTCCACACCGATTTGTTTGATGGTTTCCAATTGGGTTTCGAGCCAATCAATGTGCTCGTCGACGTCCTTCGCCATATCTTCGAGCATGTGACGGGTCGTAAAATCGGTGACCTTCGTACAGTGCACGATCCCTTCATTCAACAACACCAGCATCTCCTGCTCGGCCTTCAAGTCCAATTTCAGCTGCTCGGGCACAGTCTCACCCACCTGGACCGCGTTCATTCGTTGCATATTGGGCACGCCCTCTAGGTAGAGAATATGGCAGATGAGCTCGTCCGCATCCTTCATCTCATCGATGCTCCGTTCCCGCACCTTGTGGTGGAGCCGATCATAGCCCCAGTTGCTGCACATCTTGGCATGGACAAAATACTGGTTGATGGCAGTCAAATCCGCCGTCAGAATTTTATTAAGGATGTTGATGACCCCTTCTTTCGCTTTCATCTTTGGCCTCCTTCCGAATAAGTCCTTATCAGTCGTCTCATTATCGACACGTCTTGCGCGGGTCGTCAACTGTTAAATACACGCATTGCGATAACGGCTCTCAATTTCGATGAATTGAATTCTCAGTATTATGCGGCCATGTCGGCACCCAACCGACATTCTTTCGATCTGGACCGATGGGCGTGGATCGAGTACTTGAAAGAGCGGTCCACAGGGTGATAAATTCCCGTGGGATCTCAGGCAATCACATCATCCTGTTGACAAAAATGATCGAGCAAGCAAGACGAATAGGCTCCCCCCTTCTCCTAGTTGTTTTTGCCGCCGCTTTCAGCCCCTCTATAGCCGATGCGCATGGGAATGTATCGATGGAAGAGGACATCTGCGTCCGAAGGATCGGTGGGAATATGGTGCATTTCAGCGCATACCAACCGCAAATTGAGCCGAAGGCTCAATACTGCACGGATATTCCGGGTGTGGGGGACACCTTTCTCGTGGTGGACCTGGTCGATCCGAGCCTGCGCAAGCTGCCGGTGGGAGTCAAGATCATTCAAGGCATCAATGAAAATGAGCAAGACGAAGCCAAGACTGTGGCCTACTGGAAGCCGGTTTCTCACCCTGATGGCGTCGTGAGGGGAGAAGCGAAGTTGGAGAAGGGTCTCTATAAGTTGATCATAACGGCAGAAGGGCTCAGCCCTTCCGCCTATTTACTGCGAGTGCAGCAGATCGACTATTCAAAACTCGGGCGCGCGGCGCTAGGGCCCTTGGCCTTGCTGCTGGTACTCGGAATCGTCGGGTATGAGCTCTCGAAATCAAGCCGAGTGCGGGGTTGGTTTACTTCTCGCCGTCGTTCGTGAGCACAGGTTTGCATGTCACATACGAATATTCACTCCATCACTCAAGAGAGGGATCTTCCATGAAGGGTTTTCTATGTCTGAAACTCACATTCGGGTGTGCTGTACTCGCTGTAGCTGTATTTTTGTCGACTCAGGCCTATGCTCATGGTGGTTTGGCTATGTCTGAGGACATGTGCAAACTCACGGTCGGCCCCTATATGATGCACTTCAGCGGTTACCAGCCGGAGAACACACAGCAACAGCAGTTCTGCGAAGACATCCCGGCCACCGGCCAAACGATCGTCGTACTGGATTATATCGAGCAAGAACTTCGTGCGCTCCCCGCTGAAGTCCGCATCATCAAGGACACAGGCTCAGAGGACAATCTTGAGACCATTACGGTTTTTCACCTTCCGGCCAAGGTGTATCCGAACGGTTCTATCGACTTTGCGTACACCTTTGACAAGCCTGGAAAATTTGTCGGTATGGTGACCGTAGGTGACAAGCAAGAACATATATCCCGGTTTCCGTTCTCAGTAGGCGAACCGAAGGTCTTTTCCAAATTCTTAAATATCTATATGGTTCCGGTAGCTGCGGTAGTTATCGTCGGCGCGATTGTCTTTTTCATGCGCGACCGTGGCAAGCCTTCGCAAGTCGCGTCTTCCTAGTGGGGGGCGACGCCGGGATCGTTACGGATCATAAAGAGGCAGAGAAAGAAGAGGTTGAACATGTCTCGTCACTTCCTGATTCGTGCTTGGGTGTGTTGCCTATTCCTGCTGGTTCTAGTACCTTTCCCGGCGCTGGCCCAGCATGGACATGAATTAGCGTCTAATACCTGTGTCGTCCACGTTGGACCGTACAAAATGTACTTCAACAGTTACCAGCCTGAGACCCAGTTCGACAGACAATTTTGCCAGGAACTCCCAGGAACAGGTAACACGGTTTTGGTGCTGGATTATGTGGAGCAGGAACTTCGCTCACTCCCCGTTGAGGTAAGAATCATTCGGGATACTGGTTCAGAAGAGAATCTCGATGCAATCACGGTCGCCCATTTGCCCACCAAGGTCTACGCCACGGGATCCATCGACGTAAAATATAACTTTGATAAGCCCGGCAAGTACATCGGTTTGGTTTCGATCGGTGAGAAGCATGAACATCTCTCGCGATTCCCTATTTCGATCGGTGAAACAGGGGTGATATCCCACTTCAAACACTACGCCATGGTGATTGTTCCCGTCCTGGTAGGCATCGCTGTAGCCCTGTTCTTCTCCTTTCGAGATCGCCGCAAACCTTCTGAAATTCCCGTGTCATCGTGAGCGGCAGCAGAGAGGCTGGAGCACCGGGTGAGGCAGCCAGACACACTATGTTTTCTTTGGATACCATAATCGGGCAGATGGGGGATCAATGATCGGCTCACCTAGCAGGTACACGTTCACGCGAGTCATCTTGATCACGGCGTTCGCCTTGGGAGTCTCCACCACCTCGGTCTTCGCGCATTCCATGTTGGTGAAGGCGGAACCACCGCGGCGGGCCGTCCTCACCAAGTCGCCGACTCAGGTGCGCTTGTGGTTCAACGAGAAAATCGAGGGAGACTACGCTTCTCTCGTAGTCCTCGATGCCAATCAGCGGTCGATCACCGATGCGACGCCCACTTTGGCACCTGATGATGAGAAATCGATCGTCCTGCCTCTGCCGGAACTAACCCCCGGCAAATATTCCGTCAAATTCCGTGTCCTCTCAGTCGACGGTCATGTGGTCGAGTCTTCCTTCGACTTCACCGTGAAGGGCGTAGCACAACAGAAATGATCGAGGCTGCCAGCGTGCTGTTCCACTGTCTGCAGCTGGCCTCCGCTATGCTGCTGATCGGTGGTTGCGTTTTTTTGGCAATCGCCGAGCAGAAGGTCTCCGCTTCAGGACATACGTGGCCGACTCGTCTGAAACAGACCTTTCCATGGCTGGCCGTGACGCTCTTGCTTGGATTATTCGGCCTCCTAGCTACAACGACGGCGCAAGCGACCGGAGTTCCTGAAAATGCCTGGAATCCGCAAGCCTGGTTAGACTTCTTACAAAAGACCCGTGTCGGGCTCATTTGGACCCTGCGCGCTGCCAGTGCGTTCGCTGTCCTTGTGATCGTTCTGTACATTCGAATTTCTTCTTCAGCGCAATGGCGCTACGTCGTCTGCGCGTCAGCTGCAGCGCTGCCCCTGGCCATCGGCTCTCTCGCCAGCCATTCGGCTGCCGAAGAGCAAGCAATCTTAGCTACCGCGTCCTATGCGCTGCACCTCATCGCAGCCAGTGTCTGGTTCGGCGGCCTCCCGGGCGTAATCCTTGTTGCCTCCACCACCACAACGGAATCCACTGCTCAACGATCCCGCGCGGGGGAACTGCTGAGCCGCTTTTCAAGATTGGCCCTGCCTACGATGGTCGTCATCGTCGTATCAGGCGTCATCGTCGCCAATCGCATGATCGACACTAATTATGCCGGCCTCGTTGCCACTACCTATGGCTGGCTCCTCATCATAAAACTCACATTGCTGGCTATCATTCTTGTGATCGCCTCGCGCGCGAAGTCTGTTTGGGTGCCATCGCTTAAGGAGATTCCGGACATAGCCGCAGCGGGCAGTCGGAAGCTCAGGACTTGGGTGAGAATCGAGTTCGTCCTCGCCGTCCTCCTGGTGATCGTCGCCGCCTTGTTGGCCAACGCCGTGCCTGCCAAGCATGACGTGATCGATAACTGGCCCTACCCGTTCCGCTTCTCCATCGACGCCACGTGGGGCGACTGGCTCGTACAAGCTATCGTGCTCACCGGCCTTGTGCTTCTGATTACAGCCGGAATGATGATCGTTCTTGGTCGCAAGAAACAGTGGGGTACCTCGTGGCGAATCATTGCTCCAACAGTACTGGGGATCCTTGGACTTGGCGCGACGCTCTATCCCATTTCCGTGCAATCGTACCCCGAAACGTACAGGAAGACCCCGGTGCCGTTCGACGCCATCTCCATTGCCAACGGCGCCGAGCTGTTTAGCGCGAATTGCATTCCCTGCCATGGGCCGCAAGCAAAGGGGAATGGCGTACTGGCCAAAACCTTGCCGAAACAACCGGTAGACCTTTTGACGGAACCGCATACCGCCATGCACACGGCCGGTGACTTCTTCCACTGGCTGACCTACGGACGATTCAACGGTATCATGCCGGCCTTCGGCGAGAAATTTTCCGAAGAAGAACGCTGGGACTTGCTGAACTTTCTTCACGCCAATTCCCGAGGGTATCAATCGAGGATCATCGCTCCTCGTATTCTGCCCGAACAACCGTTCATGGCTACTCCGAACTTCTCGTATGCTGCGCACGACGGCTCAAGCGGCACATTGAAAGATTTCCGCGGGAAGCAAGGGGTGCTACTGGTCCTCTTTTCCTGGCCGGAATCGCGTGTTCGGTTCGATCAACTCCGTGCCGCTGCCGCCTCGATCACCGCAAAGAATACGGCCATCTTGGCGGTCCCCATGACGGACGTGCCTCCGGATGGGCTGGCCGCAATCGTACGGGATGTACCCTTTCCTGTCGTCACACAGGGTGCGCACGAGATCTCCAGGAGCTATGCTCTGTTCCGAAGAACACTCTCTATTCCGGACCTGATCGGCGAAGGGACGAGCCCGAAGCACATGGAATTTCTCATCGACCGGTTCGGTTATCTGCGAGCACGATGGATTCCTAATGGAGACGGATCGGGGTGGACGGATATGAGTTTGCTGGCACAGCAGATCGCACAGCTCAATCAAGAGCGAGAAATCCTCCCTCCACCAGGTGATCACGTTCATTGAAGCCCCCCCCTGTCTTTACGTAGTTGCCTTACTGCTCCTCCATGCATCAGACAGGTCGTTCACTTCCTCCTCCAAGTCGATCTGACACCACGAAACATCCCCGCTGATCTGTAATCCCAACATGATAATGTCCGCTTTGGCCAAGATAGAAATGTCCTCTTCGTTGCTAGACTGGCCGCTCTCACAAGGAGGGCGGGATGGTCGGAGAGGACAGGGTACTCATGAGTGGGAAGGAACTGCGGCGGGTCCAT
>PHGD01000157.1 GCA_011090425.1 Nitrospira sp. LK70
CCAGACGTCCACGCGCTGCTCGTTGACGTCCAGGTTCACGCGACTCACGGTCCACGGCGACTGCAGGCCCAACAGGTACTGATAGAGTGCGGTGTCTTGCATGGTCGGTTCCTCCTCGGCCGACCATCCTATCCGTTCACCCTATCCACGGGAAACCCGGAAGCACCAAAAGATCCAACAGGCTTACGACGGCACGTGAAGTATCGTGGCCGGGCTTATTGACACGGTTCGGTGTCGATGTCGCATTTCTCGCGCTGTATCAAAATAGGATGCTCAAGAAATTGCTGGGTAGAATCACGCGTACTTCATATGGTAGCGTGAACAATAACCCAGCAACATAGTCTGGAACCGATCGTCCGCCCCGCGCAACGCCCCGCGGCCCATTCCAGTCTACACAGGAACCATTTCTCACAGGAGGTACGATACCTATGAGACGTTCATACCCGTTCTTTGTGCTGTCCGCCTGGAGCGCAGTGCTGTTGCTCTCGACTGTGGCTGCATGCGCCGGAGACCAGAAGAAAGGAGCCTCACCAACGACAGTCTCGAACGGAAAACAAGTAAGCCTGGAGTACACCCTGAAACTGGATGATCAATCAGTCGTCGATACCAACGTCGGTAAGGAACCGTTAAAGGTCACTCAGGGCAGTCACCAAATTATTCCCGGGGTTGAGAAACAGATTGAGGGTATGGCGGTGGGGGAGAAAAAGAAGTTCTCGGTCGCCCCAACCGAAGGCTACGGCACCGTCGATCCGAAAGCATTTCAGGAGATCGATAAAAAGATGATACCGGCGGATGCTCAAAAAGTCGGGGCACAGTTGGAGGGGAAAGCCCCCGATGGACGAAAGGTTTTTCCACGTGTTTCCGAAGTGAAAAGCAATACGGTCGTTCTCGACTTCAACCATCCGCTGGCCGGCAAAACGCTCTACTTCGACGTCAAAGTCCTGGACGTCGCCCAGGTTTCGTCGAAGTGATTCCGTCCTTCTCGTGCGGGGCGGAAAACCGCCCCGCACGAGATCAGGCGCTCAATGTCCGTCGGCACCTCGATCGTCATCATGCCGCGAATGCCGCCGCCGAGGGCGAGAATTTTCTTCCGTCCTTGGCCGTGATACGTGCCTTCACGTGCTCGCTCATGGTGCCTACTTCCTCGCCATTGTCCCCGCTTCGCTAGCTCAGAAATTGGCGATCGAATGAAGTCTTCTGCCCTTCCAGTTGTGGAACCTGATCGAAATCGCTCTTCTTCAGTTTCGTGACTGTCTGCTGATGGAGCTCCCGATAGGTCAATTTGCCCTCAGCTTCTTTGATCGACTCAACTAAGTAATAGGTCAAGGCCCCGTTATAGGTCCCGTCGATATCGGCATCGGCGGACGTTTGAGTGTCCCGACAGCCGGTGATCAGCATCTCTTGAATGTCGGCATGGACGATATCGCTCTTTCGCTTGCGTCCGCGAGGAGCCTTCCCCAGCTGGCCTCGAAGGGCGCCACGCAGCTTTCTGCCGGACTCGGTTGCCATGAGGTCGAGTGGGCACGGAAGGAACCGCTCTCTTCTGGGCGCATCCGGTGGCGTGATCGCGCGAGTGATGCTGCCGGAATGGCAACAGTCCATGATGACCGTGAGGCTCACCCCCGATCGAAGCTTATCGAACGTCTTTCGAAGCCAATCATCGCGCAGCGTGTCCTTCCAATCCAGATCGGTCGGGCACAAGATCTCATCCCGATGATCCGCTTCGTCGCCGTTGTCATCCGGCACATTCGACCCATGCCCAGAATAATGGAGGAGCAGGACATCGCCCTTCTTTCCGCTCGCAATCAGTTTCTGGATCGCCGACTGCATCGCCTTCTTCGTTGCCTTCAGATCGGTGAGAGTCGTGACGTCTTTGTCCGCAAAACCGTAGTAGGTTTTCAGCACCCCACTCAGGTTCTTCACGTCATTGACGCACCCGTTCAGATCCGACCCGGGAACCTGATACTTGTTGATCCCGATGAGCACCGCTCGTTTAGCCATACGCACTCCTTTCTGTGATTGAATAGCTACAAGACAGACCGGGACGAAAGTTCGAGACACCTGTGTAGTTACGGATAGAGCAAGCATCCTGCCAGTATGGGCAGCGGAGGAACTCAGCCGGATTGCATCCCTATGTACTCTTTCTAGGGATATTTTTCACTATGGCTTTTCTACGGCAGTAAAGAAAGTGTGGAACCGCTGCGAGGTCGGCTTGAAGCAGTCGGGGGAGGATCTAAATTGATACAGCCCTGTATCGAAATGGATACGGCAGGTTAAAGAGCGCGGCTATCGATCCAGGTGACTTGCCCCGTCCGCCGATTCACTTCGCGGTACATATGCGCGGTGCCGCCTGGACCGTCCCCTCCCCCGCCGTCCCAGAGGCAGATGAACTGCACCCTGCCTATGCCATACGCCAGGGCTGTGTAGAGGAGCCAGAGGTTACAGCGCTCATAGGGATCGACGCCTTTCGGTGGAGGGCCGAGTTCGGCTGGTGCTGCGCGAATGCCGGTCAGGGTCGTTGTGAGCTTGGCTTTGGCAGCCAAGTACCGCTCGCGCCAGGCTTCGCCTCGACAGACCACGGATCTCTGGATAAAGTCCGGCTCGTCGAACGGTTGCAGCCATTGCACCTTCACCCCTCGCTGCTGACAGGCCTCGGTGAATAACAAATCGCCGCCACAGGCGCCCTGGGTGAGGGCCAAATCCTCGGGACCGGCTCCGAGTTTCTGTAAGGCTTCGGCAATCTTCTGCACCGCAATCGGCTCCTTCGATGCGGGAAAACGCGGAGTTGGCCTGGTTGGCAAGTCGATCATATGCCCGCTGAAGAGGAACACCTGTCTCGGCTGCCACTTATCTTCCGGTTTTTGGAGCTTCTGTAACGCTCGATCAAAAACGGTGATGCCGGCCTCCACATTGTCCAGCCGGAATTCTAGAATTTTGAGAAGTTGCAACTGTGTGTGGCTTGATTTAAGCGCAAACCAATCCTTGTCGTTCTTGGCGAGGGCCTCCTTGAAGGCAGCTTTGGTACTGTCCGCAGTCCCGACTAGAACTTCGAGATCGCCGACCGTCGCCTTGGCCCAAAACGCCTGGTTGACATCCATTTCCATCTCCGCCGCAAACCGCACGGCTCCGGCCATCGTCGCCATCTCTTTGTCGTACCGGGCATCCTGCGTGAGGTAACGATACAGCTGCATGAGGGTCAGGGCGTTGATGCCGGAGTAGTAATGACCAGGATAACGACGATAGGCTGTGGCGTAGCTTTCGATCGCTGCCCGCAGCAACGCATCTTCATAGGCCGCGTCATCCCTCATCTGCTGCGGTGTCTTGCCCGATTGCTGCCAGGCCGTCACCCAGGCATCTTTGTCCACACGTCCGAGCAGCGCCCAGGTTTCGGGATCGGTTGGAAACGCGTCCAGCACTTCTCGATAATGGGTCCGTGCGCGATCCAGCGAATGACCGGGCTTGCCCTCTAATGCCAGCCGTTGCAAACAGATCCCCTTCTCCCGGAGCCCTCGCAAATTGTGGGGCTCGATGGCGAGGCCTCGTTCCAGTTGTTCCAGTCCAAACGTGAATCGTTCGGCCTTACGCAGCGCTTCGCCCGCAGTGAGCCAAGCTTCGGCACGAAAAGCGGCGATCGGCGCCTCGTCGGCGAGCACGAGCACATCTCCGATCTGACCTGCTTTTCTGGCTAAACCGATACGTCGTTCCCAGTCCTTATGCCGTTCCCAAAATTCCCGCGCGTCGCCGAGCCGGAGTGACTTCCAATCAGGCTCTTGAAGATACGGCAGGAGATTATAGACCGGGCTCACCTTGCGACCGTGCCAGGATTCCATGGTCGCCTGTACCATCTTGGTAAGGACTACCCGATCCTGTTCCAACGTTGCGGGATCCGGGCCGAGACCTTTGATGGAGTACCGGAGTTTGCGATCGGTATAGAGATCAAAGGCGGTGGTCACTCGCCCACCACTGATTAAAACGACGCCCCTTGCACGCAACGCGTGGCGCACACCGAGTTCGTACCAGACATTGGGATTGTCGATTGTGAGATCCGCGACCACAAGGTCCGCAATGAGCAACTCTTGAAACATGTCGGTGCGAATGTCGCCGGCTCGCTCCTCTTCGTCCGCCCGGAACACTTCGAGCCCTGCGGCTTCCAGCGCCGGCTTGATCAGTTCACCATACACGCGGTTGAAATCGATCTCGTTGCCCTGACCGTCCTTCTTCACGCCGAACGGCATCGCGACAAAGGCATGGGGTTTCATGAATGCTCTCCTCAATAGGCCCACTCGACCTTGTCATGTCACGACGCAGAGGGTGTCTTGTCATCTGCCTCTTTTTTGTCCTTGAACACCTGTGTGATGTAGGATTCAACCTCTTCACGACTCAGCTCTTCAACCCGCGTCGCGAAGGCCGGGTACGCTTGAATATGGGTTTGGCCGGCATAGCTTCCGCTCAGCTGGAGAAACTGCCAGCCTTCGCTCTTGAGCGACTCGGTCATCCGGCGATAGTGCCGCCATCGCTCGCCGTAGCGAAAGAACTCTTCCACGGCAGCACTCATCGCCACCACAAGGCTGACGATGAACGTGATCGCTTGAACCAGCCCTTGCATCTCGCTGCTGAAGTTCAGGCTGACCAGCGCCGGTACGATCACGCCGCCGATGATCGTCGCCAGCCGCAGCCTGCGATACCACCAGACGGACTCCTGCGCCTTCCCATCCATCCAAATGACCAGCTCCAACCATCGCGCCCGCATAAACTCCTTGTTCAGTTCCGGTAAATCCAGGGATGCGATGAGCTTGTCCATCTCGGCCCGCATGGACTCATGGTCTGTCGTCTTGCTTAGATTATTCATAGGCTCCTCCATCGAGTCGTTCACTCCAACAGAAAGGTTGATCGTCTCTCATGGCCCTTGTCGTCGATCCTCCCAGTGACGTCGGCGCCATCCTCGCGGCGATGGGAAATCAGGATCTTGCTCATGATCCAGCCATCACAAAAGACATTGGACTTCGTGAAGTGCCTTTCCCCTTCAGCTGCTCGGCACTCAAGAATCCAGATGTTTTCCCGCGTTCGCTCGACGCAAACCTATACTTAATGAGATGGGGGGTCAACGTGGTACCAACCGCAGAGAAAACTTACTTTTGAACTCTTCTCATCACCGAAATCCCATCCCGAATCGTACCAGTGCTCATGTGGTTGACGGCTAGACGGCGATCTCGAATTGAATGCGCTGATAGGGGACCGATAGGATGACCGCATCTCGCAGCCGAGGTCCCGATTTGGCTTCCACGAGCCCAAGCTCCCTCAGCACGTTGACATCGGCACGTACGTTCTTGAAATCCCGATGTACCAGTTTGGCGAGTTCTGCGAGCGATTGTGGTCGCCGTGTACGGATTGCATGGAGCAGGGCTAATCGAGGCTCCGTGAGTACCTGACGCATGGCTTCTACGCTGATAAAATACACACCGGTTCGCTTCGTGACCCTCCGTCCCGCTTTAATGGCCTTGAGTGTCTCTTTGAATTCCGACAGCCCCTCTTCAAGGGACCGTACTCCGACTTTGAGCCGTTTGACCTTCATTTCCGTAGCTCCTTTCTCATGGCCGCCGCGTCCGCGAGAAAATCTTTCACCAACGTCTCGATAGACGTAAATACATATGGGACCGTCTCATCCCGATGGTGCCGGTGATCTCCTTTCCGTTCATGATTGTCGTAACCAATCAGTCGCTGACCATTGAAGACATACACCAGAGAATACTTGTAACCTCGTGGCGTGCTTGGCGTTCTTGGGACCTGATAGACCTTCATTTCGGTGATGCCTCCAACCTCGTCAATGTACTTGGTATGGAGGACCAATCTGCCCTTCGGCATAGGGCATTGGACACCATAAGCTAGGGGCTCGTCAAGCTATGCAGCCCGGAAAGAGCAGTGGCGGAAAGAACTCGAAGACGACGGGAAAAGTAGCGAAGGCGAAGGGTGGTCGAAATAAGGAAGCATTCTATGCTCGTCTTACCAGCAAAATCCCGTCACGGATCGTGACCAGGACGGCGGTGACGCGGGGATCAGCTGCTACGGTCTGATTGAGTTCCTGAATGGCGGCGGTGGATTCGTCAGGCGGCGGTTGTTTCAAGACTTCGCCGCTCCAGAGCACGTTGTCGATCAGGATCACCCCGTTCGGAGCCAGCAGATCGAGCGAGCGACGGTAATAATTGAGGTAGTTGGTCTTGTCGGCATCGATGAAGATGAGATCGAATGGACCGGAGAGCACACCCATCGTATCAAGGGCCGGACCCATTCGGATGTCGATCTTTCTCCCGAACGGCGCTTGCCCGATATAGCGCCTGGCCACCGCCGCTGACCTCTCATCG
>PHGD01000158.1 GCA_011090425.1 Nitrospira sp. LK70
GCAGGGGACCAGTTCCGGCCAGGGGCGCTCCATCAGTCTTGGTCCTGCAGGATCGAGCACGGACATTGACATTCTCGTGACCGCCCCGAATGGCAGCCAAAAGACCTATGTCATCACTGTGAACAAAGCAGCGCTCGGGGGCAACAATAACCTATCGGCCTTGACCGCGGCACCCGGCACCTTGACTCCCGTTTTTGACTCAAACACCACGGCCTACACGGTGGATGTGACGAGCGATGTCACCAGCGTGACGGTGACCGCGACGCTGGCTGATACGAGTGCGAGCATGACAATCAATGGGCAGGGGACCAGTTCCGGCCAGGCAAGCCCCATCAACCTCGGAGCTGAGGGTTCGAGTACAAACGTGACCATCGTCGTGACCGCTCCGAATGGAAACAGCAAGACCTACACCATCACGGTGAATCGCGCGGCTCCGCCGCCTCCGTAAACCCCGCGCCAGCGGGCTTCCATTCCTCCTGATCCGTAGAGATTGTTTCACTGCTGCGAAGCCCTTCTGCCGCCACGCCGAACCTTGAAACGCAACCTTCGTACCGAAAAGCCCGGCATCGAACCACTTGGATCGTACACACATCGGGTCACTCCCGCTCGATTAGAAGTTGATTAGAAGTCTTGACCTCATCAGTAGGATCGGATAGCATCCAAAACCCTGCTCAGTTCTTACAGAGACCGGGACCCTCTCGTAGCCTCGACACCTACCGTTTGGGTTCACCAGAACAAACTATCGTTCCGTGCACTGAAAGAAACGACCGGTATTACTATGAGGCGCATGTTCACCTTCGCTGGGCAATATTTCGCCGTTCTCATTCTTGCCATCATGGGTTGGCTTTCCTCTGGTTGCAGTGATTCCGCGTCGGTCTCGCAGGGGCCAGATGTGCCGCTCGCCAACTTGACGATCAATCCTGGACCGCTTCAGCCGGCTTTTTCGAGCAGCACCGTCAATTATGGGGTGAATGTGTCACCGGCAGTCGGCGCCGTCACGGTGACGGCGACTCCTCAAGACAGCACGGCGACGGTTACGATCGCTGGAACGGCGACCCAGAGCCTTACGGTTACACTCGGAGCGCCAGGATCGAGCAAAGATATCACGATCGTAGTGACGTCGAGGAGCGGAGGTCAGAGCATCTATACCGTCACGGTCCACAAAGCGGCGTTATCAGGTAACACCGCTCTATCAGCCTTGACGGTGTCAGCCGGCACCTTGGCTCCCGTCTTTGCTCCAAACACCATGAACTACACGGTGGACGTGGCGATGGATGTCACGAGCGTGACGGTCTCTGCGACCAAGGACGATCCCAATGCCGTCTTGTCCGGCTCCATCACCGATCCCGGGCCGGGACAAGCAACAGGGCAAGCGACTATTCAGCTGGGTGCACAGGGGTCGGCCACACCAGTGTCGATCATCGTCATCGCACCGAACGGCAATTCCGACAGATACCGCATCATGGTGAACCGAGCTGCGCCCTCAAACGACAACAAACTCTCGGCATTGACGGTGGTGTCAGGCGGCACATTGGTTCAGCCCTTTTCTCCTGACACAGTGGATTATACGGTGAATGTGACCGCTGCCGACGGAACCGTGACTATTTCTGCGACCAAGTCCGATCCGAATGCCGTGATGGCGCTGGGTTCGGTGCCCGTCGGGGCGGGGACGCCGACAGGTCAAACGTCCGTCACATTGGGGTCTGGGGGCATCATACCTGTGACGATTATCGTGACGGCGCAGGATGGAGTAAGCATAAAGCAGTATACTGTTACCGTGAGTCGACCGTTATCGTGAACCTCCTCGAATGCGAATTGCCCTGCCGGACAGAAATTCCTATCGCTTTGGATCCAGCTCGATCAAACCCTTGCGGATGGCGAGGATGGCGGCTTGTGTGCGATCGTAGACTTGCAGCTTGTGGAAGATGTTCCGGACATGGTTCTTCACCGTCTTTTCGCTCAAATCGAGGCTGTTGGCGATCTCTTTGTTGGTTTTTCCGTCGGCGACCAATCGTAACACCGTAATCTCTCGCTCGGTCAAATCATGCTCGGCCCAGGCCGACTTCTTGCCTTTCTTTTGGGCCATCAATGAGAATTCCGCCAAGATTTTACTGGCCACGGACGGATGGATCAGCGATTCGCCTCGATAGATGGCACGAATGGCCGCAACGATCTGAGAGGATTCGGAGTCTTTCAAGAGATACCCGGTCGCTCCCGCGCGGACCAGATCGAAGATGTACTGTTGTTCTTCGTACATGGTCAAGGCGACGATGCCGATGTGTGGAAACTCACGCTTGATTTGTCTCGTCGCCTCGACGCCGCCCATCCGCGGCATGCTGACATCCATGAGAATCACATCGGGGAGCAGCGTGCGCGCTTTTTCCACCGCTTCCATCCCGTCTTGCGCTTCGCCGATGACGTGAATGTCTTCCTTGGTCTTGAGAATGGCGGCCAAGCCTTCCCGAACCACCCGATGGTCGTCGGCGATCAGAACCTTAATTTTTTCCATTCCCTGGCTCCTCCTTGTGACCCAGCGGCACCTCGACGATGATTTTCGTACCTTTCCCCGGTTTGGATTGGACGCGCCCTTCGCCGCCCACCAAGCGAGCTCGCTCCAAGATACCCTTGATGCCGAAATGATCCCACTTTTCGGGGTCACGCAGCACGGTTTCCAGATCGAACCCGATTCCATTGTCGGAAATCGTTACGCGCAACAGATCCATCTCGATGTCCAGGTTGATTGAGACTCGGTCGGCCTTGGCATGTTTTTCGACGTTGCTCAAGGCCTCCTGAATGATTCGAAAAAGAAAGATCTTCGTTCGTGGAAAGAGAATCTGCTCATCCCCCGTGACCAAAAACTTCGTGGCAATGTGGGTTTGAGTTTGGTACGACTTGAAATAATTCGTGAGGGCGGGAATCAATTCCATCTTGTCGTAGTGCAAGGGTCGTAGATTGAAGATGACTTGACGGGCTTCCTGTATGGCCAGCTTCAGTTGGGCCTTGCTCTCCTTGAGGGTCGCCAAACTGGCTCGCGGGTTCTTCCGGATAAGTTGCTGACAAAGATCCAGCTTGAAGTTCACCCCCGCTAAGCTCTGCACGAGTCCGTCGTGGATCTCGCACGCAATTCTGGTCCGCTCTTCCGTCACTGCGGCTCCGGTTTCTTTGACGTACAATCGATACAGTGATTGGTACTTGTTCAGTGTCTTTTCAATCTCCCCGGTCGCGCGAATACGGGCTTCGATGAGTTCCCACATGAATTTCGCGCTGGCACCGCCGATGATGGTGACACCCATACGATGAAAATCTTGAAGAAACTTCCGGACTTCTCCATCACCCGACACATCGATGATCAGATCGACAGGCTCCATCGTCAGGAGCTGCCGATAGTTGCGCGTAATCGGGATGTTGAGCTGTTTGGCCAACCCTAATCCCGGCGCTTCCGGATCACGTTCGGCAACACCGACGATTTGCACCAGTGGATCAATAGCAAAAATCTCCATCAGCGCAGTGCCCCCGCGGCCCGCCCCGATGATTGCGACGCTCGTCGCTCCGGAGGTCGGCTGGTTCCGCCTGGCACGCTGCTGGGGAGCCGGCTTATTCATAGATTCCACACCTCCTCCACAGCTCACCGGGGTCAACAACGGATGAATGTCGAATCGGACGAGATTTCCGAGTGCTGGAAAGAGAAAGGCTGGGGTCCGAAGTTGCGTCTTAACGTTCGCGACGCTGCAGAGTAAGCGTCTTCAACTCGTCCATGAACTGGTCGATGTCCTTAAATTCTCGGTACACGGATGCAAACCTGACATAGGCGACCTGGTCCAGCTGATGCAACTCCTGCATGACTTCTTCACCGACGACCCGGCTTTCAATTTCCGTCTCGCCCATCTCCTGAATCCGTTTTTCTATCCGGTCGGTGACGGCTTCGATGGTGCCGATACTGATCGGCCGCTTTTCACAGGCTTTTTTCAGGCCGGCTAGAATTTTATTGCGGTCGAACGACTCGCGGCGACCGTCCTTTTTCACGACAACGGGAAGAATTTCTTCGACCCGCTCGTAGGTGGTATAACGACGTTTGCAACCGAGGCACTCCCGGCGGCGACGAATGACCTCGCCTTCCTTGGCCATACGAGAATCGACCACCTTGTCCTCAACTTCATCGCAGAAGGGACATTTCACCGATGCTGACCTGCTCTCTACTATGAGCGAAGCGGCAGGATGATCAAAAAGTCCGTCGTTCTCACCAGCCCCACCCCGGCGCGCCAAGACGCGAGACATACTCGGGTCCGTACGAGGAGCCTCTGAGCGACGCGAGAACGAAGCTGGGGGACTTTTTCAACATCCTGTCAGTAGGAATGAATGATGGGAAACTGCGCGCACAACGCTTTGGCTTGACTGCGAACTTCTTCCAACACCGCCGGCTCTTGTCGGTGCCGGAGGACACGATCGACCAATTCGACGATCTGTTTCATCTCCGGCTCTCTCATCCCACGCGTGGAAACGATGGGCGACCCCAGACGGATCCCGCTGGCCACCGCCGGCGGCTTTTCATCGTACGGGACGGCATTCTTATTGACGATAATGCCGGCCGCGTCCAGCGCGGCATCCGCCTCTTTCCCGGTGATCCCCTTGTTCGTGAGGTTCAGGAGCATCAGATGCGTATCGGTTCCACCGGAGACAATCTTATAGCCCCGATCGACGAACCCTTGTGCCAAGGCCTTCGCATTGGTCAGGACCTGCTGCTGATACCGCTTAAATCCAGGCGCCAAGGCCTCTTTGAAGGCGACCGCCTTAGCCGCGATCACATGCATCAAGGGACCGCCCTGTAGCCCAGGAAATACCAGTTTGTCGACGGCCTTCGCATACTCGGTTTTACACATCGTGACGCCCCCACGCGGCCCGCGGAGCGTTTTATGAGTCGTCGTCGTGACAAAGTCGGCATAGGGAACGGGATTCGGATGAAGCCCCGCAGCGATGAGGCCGGCTATATGCGCGATATCGACCAACAGATAGGCTCCGACAGACTTGGCGATCTGCTGGAAACGAGGAAAATCCAGCACGCGGGCATAGGCACTGGCTCCGACCACGATCATCCGCGGACGACATTCCTCAGCGACCTTCTGGACGGCTTCGTAGTCGATGGTTTCGGTCTGTCGATCGACACCGTAGGAGAAGACACGGAAGAGAAGACCGGAGAAATTGACTTTACTCCCATGCGTAAGGTGACCGCCCTGGGCGAGATCCATTCCGAGAATGGTGTCGCCTGCCTTCAGAACCGACAGATAGGCCGCCATGTTGGCTTGTGAACCAGAATGCGGCTGCACGTTGACATGTTCGGCGCCGAAGATTTCTTTGCACCGCTGAATCGCCAAATCTTCCACGGCGTCGGCATACTGACATCCGCCGTAGTATCGCTTGCCGGGATAGCCCTCTGCATACTTATTGGTGAGCAAGGAGCCTTGTGCGGCCAATACTGCAGGGCTGGCGAAATTTTCCGAGGCGATCAAGAGCAGCTTCTCACGCTGACGGACTGCTTCCGCCTCGATCGCGGCGTAAACCTCGGGATCTGTAGCCCTCAGCGCATCCCAGGAACCGATTGCATCGCCGACCATTTTATCCATATTCACATTCCTACGTGGAAGGCTCTTCGGGCTCTTGCTTCTTCACCACATGGACGGTCACGGTCGCCACCACATCTCTAGGCATCTTGATGGGGACAGTCACCGAACCGAGTTCCTTGATCGGTTGTGCCAGTTGGATCTTTCGCCGATCCACCGTCATACCTTGCGCGGTCAACCCTTCCGCGATGTCTTTGGCGGTGACGGAACCGAACATCTTATCGTCTTTTCCGACTTGCGCCTCGATCGTCAGGGCGATCGCCGATACTTTCTTGGCGTAAGATTCAATTTCAAGTTTTTCCTTCTTGGCCTTCTCAGCCGCCACTCGTTTGGCATGTTCGAAGGCCTTGATGCTCCGACCGTCGGCTTCGACGGCCTTGCGACGCGGCAACAGATAGTTCCTCGCAAATCCATCGGCGACGTTGATGAGATCGCCGAGATGTCCCACCCCTTCCAGGGTTTCTTGAAGAATGACTTTCATCCCCGTACTCCTTCACGTAGTAAAGTGGTAGAGAATACTGATCCGGCTGCAGAATGTCAATTCTCAGCTCGGGTAATGTCAACCCAATTTAGAAATGTCCTCTTCTTCCCAAAGTAGAAATGTCCGGTTTATGGTCCGGCTGCTGCCGCGTGTACGTCCCGTTTCTGCAGCAGCCGCTTCCTCCACGGATGGTCCGGCTTCGGCACGATCGGGCGCCGA
>PHGD01000159.1 GCA_011090425.1 Nitrospira sp. LK70
CGGCGCCCGATCGTGCCGAAGCCGGACCATCCGTGGAGGAAGCGGCTGCTGCAGAAACGGGACGTACACGCGGCAGCAGCCGGACCATAAACCGGACATTTCTACTTTGGGAAGAAGAGGACATTTCTAAATTGGGTTGACACTACCATCTCCTTGTTCTTGACAAGGGCATGTCCTTGTTTTAGGCTGGGGGCGTGGCAAAGGTCACCAGTAAACTTCAGGTCACCATCCCCAAGGCAGTGGCCGACCGGTACCGTATCGCGCCGGGGGATGAGTTGGAATGGGTCCCTTCTGGAGACGTCATCCGACTCGTGCCTCCCCATGCTCTCCAAGCCAAGTTTTCGAAGGTCGATCGGCTTCGGTTGTTCGATCAGGCTACCGCTCGACAACGCGGGCGCGATCGGGCGACTCGTGTCCCTACTCGCCCTCCCGCCCGAGGGTGGACCCGCTCGGATTTGTATTCTCGTGGCCGTTCTCGTTGACACCAACATCCTGGTGTATCGGTTCGACCACCGATTCCCGGATAAGCAGCGGCGTGCAACCGCCCTCTTGCGGGAGGGCATCCAGACCGAACGTCTTTACCTTCCTCATCAGGCCGTCCTGGAGTTTGTTACCGCCGTTACCCGTCCGTTGTCGGGAGGCCTGTCCCTACTGACCAGCGAGGAGGCCTGTCGAGAGACTGAGGACTTATTGGCGCAGTTCCCAATTTTGTATCCGACTGAAGGGGTGTTACGAAGCGCGCTCCGTGGGGCAGCCGCGTATCACCTGTCTTGGTTTGACGCTCATCTCTGGGCCTACGCCGACCACTACGGGCTGGAGGAGATTGTGTCGGAGGATTTTCAGCACGATCGGCTCTATGGGTCCGTTCGGATTCGTAACCCGTTTGTCTGATCCAACGGAGTGTCCCACCTGGAAACCAATGGACATGGTTCCTGCCAGAGTTTTCCGGCTGCCGCCCTTAGTGAGAGATCCCGAGCACACACGTCCGCCCTCGACGAACTAGACCTGGGCTGATTACATCATCCGAGGCGGCCTATATGCTCTAACATGTCGCCTGCTCGCCCAGGCCTTGCACAAATGATCCTTGACACCAGTTTCTGCCTTACCTGAGTCACGCTTAGAAAAGTAGAATGTCCCCGATTTCTTTTCCATACCTGCTCGTGACGGCCCGGTTAGGACACTGCGTTGTATGGGTGAAATCGATCGTGAGGCGTGGAAGCGAGAGGCTTCCCCCTCGGACCACGCACCACGGGTCATCGACATCGATAACCCCAGCCACACGTTCGATGCCGGCTGAGCTTCGGCGGATTCGCGAAGTGCGGCGCGCTCGCGGAACCAGGGATGAGCCACAAGGTCGAAAGCTTCTCATAAAATAGCCTTTCACCTTCTAGCGTAGTCAGTCAAGACCACATCTTGCTATATATCCTCCATGCAGGCGCTCTCTCCTGTTGATGCACAATACAATGTCTGCCCCCGACTTTGTTTCGTTCGGAGGGCGTCCGGGCTCTCGTCCCGTTTCCCGCACACGTGCAGGCGGTCGCGAGTTCCTCGATGGTGTTGCAGTGTCTGGAGCAGGAAGTCCACACGATCGAGAGCCAGGTCCGGGAGGCGAGGCGGACCCAGCTCGGCTATGCGCTGCTGCAGGCGGTCCCCGGCATCAGGCCTATCTCGGCCAGCACCATTCTCTTGGAAGCTGGTGACATCCGACGGCTCACGACGGTTGCGCGCTTCGTCTCCTACTGTCGCTGCGTCGGCAGCGAGCACGTGAACAACGGCAAACGCAAAGGAGCGGGCAACACGAAGAACGGCAATAAGTATTTGAGCTAGGCGTTCATCGAGGCGGCCCACTTCGCGATTCGCTATGAAGCGGTGATTCGTACGTATTATCAGCGGAAGCAGGCCCGGACGCATCCATTGGTGGCCCTGAATGCCGTGGCACATAAGCTCGCGCGCCTGTTATCACATATTGCACGAACAGGTGCCGTTCGATTTGTCACGCGCCTTCGGCTGACAGTGAATAGCCGCGGGGTGGGACTGGGAGCTCGCAAAGGGGTTGGGACGCGACCCCGCACTCCCGATTAGCCTCAGCTCCCACTCCTTCATGCTCCCTTGTCACCGGCGTGGGGGACGGAGTCGCCTCGACCGTGAGCCAGCACGGGGTTGGCGCCATGAGGCAGCCGCACATCCTGTTCCGTGTTTGTATGGACATGGTCGAGGACCGACGGTTGTCTGGAGCACGTGGTGCCAGGGGCTGGAGCTGATCCCCGTTGGGGCTCGCTCGACGCCTTGATCCTAATGGGTGACTGGTGCGGCTCAGATCAGAGCTGATACCATTGACGAGGACAACCGGGATGCGACGGCATCCCGCGGCCAGCAGGGTAAGGGGACACAACATCGTCTGAGACCTTGCCCCGTTTGAAGAATACGAAGGGCATCATGGACTGTGCCCGCTTGACCGGAGCCTTCGAGAGGGGGATCCCTTTTCTGTTTTCCTCTTACTCTCCTCGGGACCCAATGTGGCAGCCATGGGGTTGGATGCATCTGATTCTATTCAAGCCCGAAACTCTTTGGAAAAGATGTTGGCCCATCAGTTGGCAGCAGCGCATGCCAGAGTTATGGAGCAAATGAGGCAAGTGCACGTCAGCGAAGAAGGAGATGCGAGCGCAAAACGGCTTGTGGCAATGGCTCGCTGCCTGCAAGCGTATCAACATGGACTCTTAACCTTGAAGAAGCTTCGCCAAAACGAGGGTCAGCGCATTCTCGTGCAGTACGTTAACCTAAGCGAAGGTGGCCAAGCCATGATAAGAAATGTCGGGCAAGGTTCTGTCAAAGCTTATTGCATAGCACGACATCAGGTTGAAAGCACGGATCGTCAAAGTAGTAGGACCCGTTCGCCTCCGTCAGTCGTTGCAAGAACTGCAAGAATCCCTCGGCAATGACCATCACACTGTCGAGGTGAAAGGTTTGAGCATCTGGCTTGCCGACAATGATCCACCAGGACGGGCGCTTAAACCGTTTCAGCGCAAACGACACATAGGCAATGGCCCGTCCGTCAGCGAGGTCCATAAAATGGACTGCCGGGGAAACAATCCTGAAGTTGCTGCTCCAGACCTGTCTCGGCGCCAGGTTTGAGCGCGACTTCAGTACCCATGGATGCGAGGTGCTGCTGTAGAAGATCTGCCCGTTTTTATATGTGTGCATGAGTCGTACAAATTCTTCCGGCATTTCCGAATCTACAATTCCGGCATACTTCCCATAGCTGTGCTCCGCCATGCATGTCGTCGCATCTTCCTGTTTCGTCTTTTCCTTTCTCGTGGCCGAAGCCAACAGGGTGAACGCTCGGGAGCTTTCATCTTCCTCCAAAACCGCCCAACCGATTTCAGGCTCGAGCTGCCCGGTATCAACTTCTTGTTTCACCCCGATAAACCCCGCGATCAACTCCATCTGTTTGGGTGGTCGATCTGAGTCGAACTTGAGTGTGAACGGAGCACAGGAAAGGCCTGTCGGCACGTTCTTGGGTGATAGGCCTCGATCGCTGGTGAGTTGCTTCCGTGGGATGGTGAGGATCGGATTTCTGACGGTGGGACTGGCGGTAACGGGGTCCTTGATATACGGGAACAGGTCGGCGAGCCAGCCGGTTATGAGTTCTCCCCCATAGACCTCCTTAGGACTATAGATATGTTTCCAGAACGTCTCCGACGGGTGCCCTTGGACCGTCTCAATGAACGCGTCACAGACCGGTTTGAGCCGATCCGTCCACCAGTCGAGGTAATACCCAGCCATCACGTCGACGCGCTCACGAATTCTGACCCAATCTTGCATGGTTCCTTTCACCGTGATTGTTGGAATACCGCAAATACAGACGGCCACAAAATGGAAATACTGCTGGAACGCATCCAGCATGACGACCTGACTGGCCGTCCGGATAATGGGCGTCGTGGTACTGAACTCACAGAGCATCAGCTGATAGAGCTCCGCCGGGATATGTGATTGAATCTTGGTGCTCCATTGCTGAATCACAGCGGCCCAATCCTGGGTGCTGGCAAGCTCGAGCGTCAAGGCCTCCAGGGTGACTTTGCCTTTGTGTGCAACGAGGCGCGAACGCAATGCTTCCCCATGAGCGTTGAGATGGTGCGCAAACCCTTGCGCCAAGGTGATCCAGATGGCATCGGGAGTCAGCACCAACGGTCGATGTTGACTAAACGCCAGGTACACCGCCTGGACCAAGCTGTGCTCCATGCCGTGTTTTTCAAGCACGATGTCCGAGGCCTGCTCATGGATAAGCGCCTGCACGGGGCGAGCCAATCTTTTCTCAAGCTGCTGTCTTGCATGGGTCAGTGGAAGACCTATTGGACTAGGCACCACATCGTCGACGCGAAAACAAATGTCCTTTTCCGATCGATGCACGATGAGAGCTGGATCTATCAGACGAATGGTATCGGGTGTCATCAGACGCCTCCTCTATTCAGTTATCGACAGGCCGTAGCGCTCGTCCCGCCAAGAACCATCCCCCCGCGAGAGAAACGGCCAGGGCGATCAGGATTGCTACAACAAGCAAGATCAGGAATCGATGGAGGGTCTCGCCGACCGCTTCCATCGACGTGCCCACTTGCACGATGTACAAGAGCCTACGCTCATACATAATCGGCATAGAGATCAGCCGCAACGGAGGCTCATTGGGATACTTGGCCGACTCAAAAATGCTCTGTCCGGTAAACGCGGCATCGAGGGCGGTCCGGCTCAGTGGAACTTCGTGTTGTCTGATGTTCGGGGAACGGATCGTGATCGTGCCGGAGGGACTGAAGATCTGGAAGAACTTATCGATGCGCGTCAGTTCAGGAAACTGGGAGAGCAGTTCCTCTTCATTGATCAGAGGAAGAAACTCACGCTCTTCGAGCGACCGCACAGCCGTGGTGGCCGTTGCCTCCAGTGATTGATCGACGGCGTCGCGCAAATTCCGCGCAATCATGGCGTACAGAACTATGGAGAAAATCATCAAGACCAGGGCGAGGGCGGTCCAGTAACAGAGAGTCAGCCTAACACGTAGCGGCATAGGTCAGCTCCTAGTCGCTGGTGACCGCGAGATTGGTCTTCGGATCCGTACCGATCGTCCTGCCTTTGAATTCGCGCTTGTCGGGAAGCGTGACGTTGACCTCAGGCGCCTTGGCAATCACGTGATGTTGGTCAAGATATACCATCCGAAGAAATAATGACCCTTGTCCACTGCGAGGGCCTCGATGTTCAACAGGGTCGGATGGTCCTCGACCACAAGGCCCGAAAGGTTTTCCAAACAATTCTTCCATCTTGTCTCGTAGCTCGTCAGGAAGAGCGAAGCCGTCCGAAACCTTCTCCGTCATGACCGTCGTGATGTTGACGACCGCTGGCGTGCCTTGCTTCGCAACCTCCGTAAAGCCGTTTGTGGGCGGAGCGGCGTCAACAGGCATAGGGTCGGTGACGGAATATTGGACGCGTAGGATGCGGTGAGTGAGAGGGCACCTCAGACCAGGGCCTCGCTCACTAGACCGATTCCAATGACTGGACCGATGGTACGATGCGGATGCGATGACCTGGCTCCCTCCTTGTGAAGCTACTCGACAAAGAAGGAGTTCATGATTGCAAAGCCAGTTTCGAGCACACAAGCTAACAGCCGGTCATGAAAAGGAGATTAATGGGGGATTAAACTTCGCTAACAGGGTGTTGACCAACTACCGTCTAACAGACCATCCGGCAAGGCCACCGCAAGGTCCGCGACGCGAAGAATCATGAGCGATACGTCTGCGGACGGGCGCGAGTTGGTGAACGCCCAGTGTCTTTGAGACAGAAGCGTTTTCACCCGCCCACATGTGAGCCAGCGAACCGACCGACCGATTAGCCATCCGTAGGTCTTCATTCCGTTACGACAGCAACAACACTGCGTGAGCAGTTGCCCCAATAGATTGTGCTACCTTTGTGCTCCTTCGCGCTTGATCAATTCATGAGGTAATAGAGAAACAAGACGGCCCGCAGATTATAGCCAAGCCGATACTCATTGATAGGTCTTCACGATCTGATCGAGTGACGTGGTTTCCTGATATTCCCGGTGTTTCTTGAGCCCGGCGAAGTCGTGCTCGATGGGGTTGCGGTCGGGTGAATAGGGTGGCAAAAACAGCAGCGTGGCGCCGGTATGCTGGATGAGCTCTGCCGTTTCCGGCGATTTGTGAAAGGCTGCATTGTCCATGATGACCAGGTGCTCGCGGGTCAGACGTGGACACAGCCGGGCCTTGA
>PHGD01000005.1 GCA_011090425.1 Nitrospira sp. LK70
TCGAAGGATTGAATAACAAGATTCGCGTGATTCAACGGCGCGCCTACGGCTATCGGGATGAGGAGTACCTGCGGCTCAAGATTCTCACCGCCTTCTTGCCTCGGAAATGAGCAGTATTCACCCACACGAATCTGCGTTGAGCCTGTTTTTTACACCGGAGGATCCGCGATCCTGCAGGCCGGCGTCTTGACGTTTCGCCGGATGAAAACCACCGTCAATCCACTCACTCCGGAAGCAACCACGACGATGGTCACCTCGGGCATCTACCGCTTCACCCGTAACCCGATGTACCTGGGCTTCCTCTTGATTCTTGCCGGCTGGGCGATTGCTCTCTCTCACCTACTGGCCTTCGTAATCCTCCCGCTCTTCGTGTGGTACATGAATCGCTTTCAAATCCTGCCCGAGGAGCGGGCCTTGGCCTCCAAGTTCCCGGAGGCATTTACAGCGCACAAGCGTTCAGTCCGCCGATGGTTAGGATTGCTCAATTCCCAGGCTTCCTGCAAACGATCCCGCCTGAAAAAGGAGAGCTCGTTGAACCTGTAATCCCCAGATCCGTAGTCTGGTTCTCCAGCCCGCATTATTCATGAACGCTTCTACTGCAATCGTCGATACGCCGCTGCGACAAGCCGTCATGAGTAATGTGAGTTAGAGGCCGATGGTTTCGATCTGTCGAACTTCCTCCGACAGCAGGGTAAATTGATCCGATTGCAGGTCTTCTTTCATATGCTGAGGATTCGTCGTGCCGGTCAGAGGCAGCATGCCGATTTGCATGGCAAAGCGGAAAATGAGCTGGGCCAGGGTAATCTCATATCGCGCTGCCATGGCTCGGATCGTAGGATCGACGAACACGTCGCGATTCGCGGTCAGGAGCGAGAATCCTTGATAAATGATATGGTGCGTCCGACAAATCTCTCTTACCTCTTTGTCCCATCCGAAGGCCGCATAGCAGCGATTCTGCACCACCATCGGCTTATGTCTTGCCTTCATGCAGAGTAAGGTCAGCTGATCGGCCGTGACGTTGCTGATCCCGATCATTTTCGTCTTGCCGACATCATAGAGGGACTCAATCGCAGTCCAAACTTCCCAATCTTCAGCCCCTAGGCCCCGCCGTGAATAGGGTCCATGCAATACGTATGAATCGAGATAGTCCGTATGCAGATGTTCGAGAGAACCGGTGAACGATTGCTGCACCTGCGTGGTAATGCTTGCTCGCGCGTCGTATGGAAGGCGATGATCCTGACCGTTGATGGGTGTGAACTTGGTTTGAAGAAACAGCTTGTCGCGGGTGATGCCTTGCTTCGACAAATGCAGCAGTGCATCCCCGACCCTTGCTTCATCGTAATGGACGAGTTGATTAGCCGTATCGATGGCGGTAAACCCCGCTTCGACCGCCTGCAGGACCAGCTTTGTTGTCACCTCCTTCTTCCAGGCGGTACCGTACATAAAGGAGGGAATGGACACGTGATTGTAGGTGGTCAGTGGCATCAGAGCATCTCCCATGAATTCCTACACCATACACAGTTCATGCTGATGGTCTCAACGTGGGAATTGCTGACACCCGCACATCCCCACGCTCTACCTCCATACCACCTTCGAGGCTCGCACAACGCGGCTCTCACCTAAACCGGGCATTTCTATTTGAGCTTGACATTGCCAAGTCCGAGCGTTGACTTACTGCCTCTATGAGAATAGGCTTAAGTCTGTTCCATGTGCCGGATGTCGTCGGCTAATCGTTCCGCGAGGAGGGGTACAATGGAACCGCTCAGTCCACCAATTCACAGTGGCCCGCCGATGTGACAGCGGGCTTCTGGTCGGTCGCTTGTCACGCGATCTTCAAGAATCATCATGATAGTCTTCCGATCAGGAGTCTGATCAGAACCCACGAGACGGGCCTCTTCTACCACAACCGGTCGTCTTGCCTCCGACGCGCCTGACGCAGAATCCTTTCAAGAAAGAAGGGAGGAAGTGCGGCGAGAGACATAGACTTTCGTCATCCTGAGAAATGGTGAACAGCATGGCTACGATAACCAAACCAGATGCATTGCCCTCGGCAGAACAGCAGGCCCACACGACCAGAACGTTCCCCAAGAAAATCCTCGTGGCCGTGGATGATTCGGATCAATCGCTTCATGCGGTGCATTACGTGGGTTCGTTGCTCCGCGACACCAGCGACGTGAACGTGACGCTGCTTCACGTGCTGAAACCGATGCCTCGTGAGTTGATGGAGCACGGCGGCTCCGAGAATCCGAAGGTCGAGGACAGTCTGGGAACGCAGTTACGCAAAGAGCAGGAGGAGTGGGTACGGATGGAGGGAGCTGTCGAATATCCCATCCTGCTCAAAGCGCTAGAACGACTGGGGCAGACCGGGTTCCCCATCGATCACGTCACGCTCAAGTTCGGGCATGAGCGCGATATTGCCGACACGATTATTGACGAGGCAAAATCCGGAGCCTATGGCACCATCGTCGTCGCACGTCATGAACCGACGGCCACCAAGCGACTCTTTAGTAACAGCATCACCGATCGGTTATTGCGGGATCTGCCCGGAAGGGCAATCTGGGTGTTGGGATGAATCGAACAGAGTAACGGAAAAAGATTTCCGGCCCCGCGTGGGAGGTCGTCATGAATTGCACACATTGTGATGCCGCGCTCCCGTTGAAAGCTCAGTTCTGTCCTTTCTGTGGCGCCAAGGTGAAGGCATCGGACGAGATGAGATGCGAGGAAACCGTTTCAGGAACGCTCGATCAAGCAGGCGAGCAGAGCGGCCAGATGGGTGTTTTATCTCCGGAGAACAAGGAGCTGAGGGCAAGACTCATTGACTGCTATCTCAATTTTTCTATGTCCAAGGAGCTCTCCGAATGGCTGCAGGATCTCGGACTTCCTTCAACCGGCACGATGCAGGAAAAGCTCGCGCGGTTGCAGCAGCATGCCGACTCGCTGGTGCTTCCAGCCGAGAGTTTTCCCAGACAGACCATTTATTATCTGAACAAGTATGACGAGGGTATCCTCTCGGAGATCTGCCAGGACCTTGGAATCGACGGTACTGGGCAGAAAGATGTCCTGCTCCCTCGGATCTATCGGGAAGTGGGGCTCCGTGAAGGCTGGCTTCAGCCCCTCTCGCAGGATGCCCGGCTGGTCATCACGGAAACCTTCATCCCCATCCTCAAGAGCTTTGATCACAGGAAAGACTACTACCTCGACATGTGGAGCGAATTATCCGATGTGCTCGGTGATGACACTCACTCTAGGCCTGATCGTAACGCCTATGGGAGTGCCGTTATGTCGGTGTTGATCCCAGGTTTATTTCAAGAGGGTCAGTTAGACTTACTTTGGAACGAAGTCAAGAAAAGAGCCTCGAAACACTCCTTACAACACAGAATGCCCGCTACGAGCCCATGAAAGGACAGACCGGCTCGTTCATGAGCTGATGCACAGATTGGAAGACCTGCAATAGCAGGCTGTTGAAAAACCAACCTGACTGACCAGACTCCCCTCCCCAGGATGACCTCGCTTCGGATTTCGATAGAGGCAGGGTCATAGAGGTAACGCCGGATCTTGTACTGTGCATCACCACACAGGCGAAACCAGTCGGCCGCCGCACCCAAGAGCATAAGCGGGACAGGTCTTGTACTATCCATAGCGGTTACAACGTGAATCTTCAGAAAGAAGAGAATGCACGATTCAAGATCAGCCCCCGGGATTGGACCCAGGGACATGTTGCCGATTGAACCAGGACATCCTCAGGCAAGTTCATCGAGATAGCTCGTAAGCCGATGATCGTCCAGCACCGCGTCAAGCCGCTGGCATGCCCGCTTCAACAAGTCGGTCCCCCGTTCGCTAGAGAAGTCGAGCATACCGCCGGCAATAACCCATGTTGTCAGCGGCGCACCGAGCCCGACTTGAACGTCACGACGGAGGTCTCCGGTCGAATACCCTTCCACACCGTTGATCTTCAGTGTCTCGTAGTACAAATCCAGCAGCGACTCCTCCAGAGTCCGGCGCAGCTCTACCGACAGCGAGCTGGACAGAAAATACGCCAGGTCGCGCGGGCCTCGGGAGCGCCTGGCCACCTGCCAATCAAATACGGTCAGGCCTCGTCCCTCACTTGTATGGGCAAATGCCAAATTGTTGGCTCGGAAGTCGCCGTGCGTGAGTGTCTGGGGAGGATGTGAGCACTGTTGAGAATATTCAGGAAACACCGATGCGAATCTTCGCGCCGCCTCACGTAAACCAGGCGTCAGAAACTCGGCGCACCGTTGTTCGAAGCGGGGCAACATGGCTTGGTAAATACCCGCTCTTGCCTGGACCTCATCGGTGAGCGCACGCAACCAAGACAAGGCCTTAAGGAGAGGGGCATCCCAATAGTGAGCATGCAAGAGACCGAGCTGCCCCACGGCTATCTGGGCATCAGTTGCTGAACAACCAGTGAGATTGTCGCCGAACTCCGCCGCACTGAGATCTTCCAACAACAGAATACTCGCACTTGTGCCTTCATCATACAGGCTCAGGTACGGACGGGGCACGCGTATAGGGAAGGCCGGCTGCAGAGCCATGTCCCTGTAAAAACCGGCCTCGATCTCGTAGATCCCTACTCTCCGTAGTTGCTGCCTGACGGCAAGATCCGCTGAGGACAATTTGGCAAAGACGGTAGGGGGCGCACTTGATTCCTGCTCGCTGTAGACAATGTGAAGGCGGGCTGTTTGCCCAACGAATCCACTGCCGGCTGCAATCGGAGTCACATCGATGGCGACCACCTCGGCGCGGTTGAGCACCCCTGCGTGACGTAACGCTCGCGTGAGCCAGTTGGGGCTGATCGCATCCGGCGTCGGCGGAATTGGGAGAGTACCGTCTGTCTCTGTTCTCACAACGACGGATCGTACCATACTCCTTCACATCCGCAGCAAGGGTTATCCTCAGCTCATTTGATACCCATGCCCTAGTTTGATACAGTCCTTTTCTTATGCCGAACTCGGTTCCTACTTTTACGTTTGTCGACGTGCCCGGCGGCATGCCTCTCCTGGGCCACCTGGGTACGTTCAAGAAGCGCCCGTTGGAGACGATGTCGACGTGGTGGCACCGGCACGGCGATGCGCTGCGCTTTCGGCTCGGTCCGAAAACTCTCCACCTCTTCAGTCATCCTGATCTTGCCGAAGAAGTTTTGGTCCAGCAAGCCGACCGTTTCGTGAAAGTGTACGACCCTCGGCGGCCGGCCGGACTCGCACTGGTCCTGGGCAATGGATTGGTGACTAGTTCAGGGGAGATCTGGAAACGCCATCGCCGCATCATCCAACCGATCTTCCATCGCTCTCGCATGGCGGCGATGGCCGATCGGATGGTCCAGGTGGGCGAGCAACGGATTGCCGACTGGGGAGACCACGAAGGAGAGTCGCTCGATATCGCAGCCGAAATGAGGCAGCTGGCGCTCGAGGTGATCTCGCAAACCATGTTCACCACCAGCACGGCGCAACACATCGATCAGATCAATCATGCACTGCGTGTGAGCCTGAAGTATGCATTCGACTCGTTTCAGAATCCATTGCGACTACCCGGCTGGGTACCGACTCCACGTAACCGTGAATTTCGTTCCGTCATGCAGTTCATGGATGGACTGATCTATGGATTACTTGCCGAGCGGCGTCAAAGCGGGGTGCAGCATGGCGATCTCCTCGATCTGCTGCTCCAAGCCCGCGATGAAGAGACCGGCGTCGGACTGACCGATCAGGAGTTGCGCGACGAGGCCTTGACGATCTTTGCAGCTGGACACGGGACGACTGCGAACGCGCTCGCCTGGACCTGGTACCTCCTCGCAACCCATCCGGAGGCAAAGGCACGATTTCACGAAGAGGTGGATAGGGTTCTCCAGGGAAAAGCGCCAAACGTCGATGATCTTCAGCACCTCCCATATACTCGAGCCATATTTAACGAATCACTCCGGCTGTATCCGTCCGCACCAGTCCTCCAGCGCAAGGCGGCAACCAGCACCACTGTCCATGGATTACCGCTACATGCCGGCGCATTCATCATGGTCAGTACTTACAATCTGCATAGACACCCAGCCTTTTGGCCGAACCCCGAACAATTTCTGCCGGAGCGATGGTTGGACGGCGAGCGACCGGCTGCTCGTTATGCCTATCTCCCGTTTGGCGCAGGACCGCGCGCCTGCGTGGGAATTCATTTCGCATCGGTTGAAGGGCCGCTCCTGCTGGCTTTGATCGCTCGCCGCTACAATCTGCAACTGGATCAAAAGACTGTCGAGCCTGAGTTTTTCGTGACCTTGCGACCGAGAGGTGGCATCCGCATGTTGCTCCAACCGCGGCAGGCGCCGGTCGTATCGGTCGCCTAGCAGGCTGCGGAAGAACTCTCTGTTCATCGCGACAACGCCCGACAGGACATCTTCTTGGATGACGAGGATCGACAACGGTTTCTCGATGTGTCGACGGCCATTTCTCCTACGCCCTCCGGAGGTGAGAAGATCAACCTATTCTTTGCATCGCCCCACATCGCACCATAGACCAGTCCGGCCGGAACGAGTACAATACCGCCATGCATTTCACAAGTGAGAGAGGGATACAGGTGCATAAGTCCACTGTGATGCTCATGGCCGTTGGAATTGTAGTAGCAGCGGAACATTTCGCCATTTCCGGGATAGTACCGAATGCGCGGGCCGAGTCCTTAAACGTGAGACCCGGCGCGTGGGAGATAACCACAAGCACAATCACCACCGGTTTGAAGATCTCACCGGAGCTGTCAACTGGGTTGAAACCGGAGCAACGGGCCAAGATGGAGCAGGTGCTCAAATCCCGCGACGGTAAGCCGATGACGATGACCTCTCAATTCTGTCTCACGAAAGAGGATGTATCTCATGACCGTATCATCAAGGAGATGGAAGATGAAGATGGCGATGCGGAAGCTCAGTGCAAGATCAAGGTGATCTCGAAATCCTCATCAAAATTGGTGCTTGATCGGATGTGTCCCGGCCCTCATGCCTCAACGACGCACTTTACCATCGATGCCAAGACAGCAGAAAGTTTTATGGCAACGGGAGACGGCGAACTCGTAGGATCAGGCAAGGCACGTATGGAAATCAGGGGCAAATGGCTCGGCGCCAGTTGTGAGGGAATTGAAGAGTAGAGACGAACCGGATAAGACGCCCGGTAATGAGCGATCGCATGGCCTGGTGCAGGTGTTGAAAGCCGGCACCATCTATTTTCTGGTCGCGGTCGGAGCGGAGTTTGTTCTCGAGGTCATTCGCCTACAAGTGGTGGCCCTACATATCGGTGAGAAGCTTGCCGAGATGCTGGAGATCCCGAACGTGCTTCTCGCCACCATGATCGGGGCACGGTGGGTGGTAGATCGATTCATCTTGCCTCCCCTGCCCGGCATTCGCCTTGGTGTTGGGTTTGTGGCTCTCTGCCTCCTGCTGATTTCGGAGTGGACAGTCATACAAGCCCTTCAGGCCTTGTCGTTCGAGGGGTACGTCACCAGTCAAGACGCGGCTGTTGAAACGATTCCTATCGGCGCGCTCAGCGTATTGGCGGTCATGCCGTTTCTCGTCGGGTATCGATGGGAGCGTTGATTCGATTCTTCGTTCATTCCCGGGATTGATGACCTACAGTGCGGAAACTTGAGTTTGCTGAGGAAAGGTAGTTCTCCATGATCTGCCTCAGACCGTTTGCGTGGTGTAGCCTGGTACTGTTCATCACGGTCTCGACCGTCGCAATCGCCTCCGAGCCCTCAGATGATCCAGAGTCGTCGATCCGTCGGATGGTGCGCGCCAACGCCGAAAAGGACCTGCCGACACTTTCACGACTGATGGCCCACGATGCCGATATCATCAGTTACGCGGTCGCCGGACGGAAGTACATCGGCTGGACGGAGCTTGAGAATGGAATGCGGGAGGAATTCGCCAATTCCCAGAAGATCGAGATTCCGATTCGTGAACTCAAAGTGTGGACCAAGGGAGACGTGGCCTGGTATGCGATGGAACTTGACTATATCCGCTATGTCGCCGACGGACCTCAATTGAAACGGACCGTGCTCCCGATGCGGGAAACCGGGGTTCTCGAACGTCGCAACGGCAGCTGGCAATTGTTGTCGTGGCACGAGTCCTTTCGATCCGCTCAATTCGGCAGGACTCTCGCTTCACCACCCGCTACACCTTCCGGTCGAGATCAATAACACAGAAACTCCATTGAGGTAGTGGCAGTCTCATAGTCGGAATTGATAGAGTGCCGCGATGGAATCTGAAGAGCAAGCCACGATGACGGAACTGCGGCTGAGTTACCGCTATATCAAGGAACATCCCTGGGTCGTGACGGCCGTGAACGGGTTTCTCTCCGCTTATTTCATGGAGCAGCCGGGGTTTCGCGTCCTGCGTCATTTTGATGAGCTGGAATCCGGCATGCACGTCTGGATCTGCGAAGTGCCCGGCACGATGAAGGTGACGATGCTCTTACGAAGACTGCAAGCCGATATTCCTCCCTGCCGGTACAGTCAGACGACAACAGCACCGACCAACCGTCCGCAGTATGTCGTCGATGCTCTCGATCAACAGTGACGACTCGGTCTGTCGACGCACCATTTCTCAAAGCGAGTGGTCAGAATTCCGGGGTAGAGTATAATGCGCCATGATGAATCGTGTGCTCGTTCTCGGTGCCGGCAAGATCGGATCCCTGATTGCCTGCCTGCTCAATCAACATGGCCGGTACGAGGTTCATCTGGGCGACATGACCTTGGATGCCCCGAAACATCTCGTCGAAGATCTCGGTTTGGAACGGGTCACCCCATGTCTGCTGGATGTCAGGCATCCGGATGCCGTCGGCACCCATCTCTCAGCGCATCGATTCGATGCCGTTCTCTCAAGCCTTCCTTATTTTTGTAATGCAACCGTCGCCGGACTGGCCTTGACCCACAATCTGCACTACTTCGACCTGACGGAAGATGTCGAAGTGACGAATCAAATCAAGGTCTTGAGCAAAGGCGCCACCCATGCCTTTATGCCGCAATGTGGTCTCGCCCCTGGTTTCATCAGCATCGTGGCGCACGAACTGATGACCCACTTTGAAACGCTGGATACGGTCAAGATGCGGGTGGGCGCGCTGCCCGTCCATCCGAGTAATGCCCTCAAGTATTCGCTCACCTGGTCCACTGATGGACTCATTAATGAATACGGCAATGTGTGTTACGGCATAGAAGCAGGCGAGAAAGTCCAGCTGCAACCGCTCGAAGGCTACGAAACGATCGAGCTGGACGGGCTGCTGTACGAAGCGTTCAACACCTCTGGTGGGTTGGGGACCTTGGCCGACAGTTATGTGGGAAAAGTTCGAACGATGAACTATAAAACTCTCCGTTATCCCGGCCACTGTGAAAAAATCCATCTGTTGATGAAGGACCTCAAACTCAATGAAGACCGCGAGACCCTGAAGCGAATACTGGAACATGCCGTTCCACAGACCCTGCAAGATGTCGTCTTGATCTATGCCTCGGTCACGGGAAAGAACGAGGATGGGTTCTTTGAGGAAAATTATGTGAAGAAAGTGTATCCGCAGTGCATCAAGGGCAAACTCTGGTCGGCGATCCAAGTGACGACCGCGTCCAGTGCCTGCTGTGTCATGGATCTTGTGTTGACCCATCCATCGGCGTACCATGGATTCGTCACTCAGGAATCCGTATTGTTGAAAGATTTCCTGGACAATGATTTTGGAGCTTGCTTCCGATGAGCACAACACACAGTGCGCTGAGAGACCTGGGTATCCAAGCCGTGAATTCCGGTGGGAGTACCGGCAACGGCTGGTGGTCCGGTCGTAACGATGGATCCCTTCTCCCTTCGATCAATCCTTCAACCGGGGAGCAAATCGCCGGTGTCTATCCCTGTTCATCCGATGATTACCAAAGGATCGTGAAAGAATCGGTTGAGGCTTTCCGCACCTGGCGAATGGTGCCGGCACCGAAGCGTGGCGAGATCGTTCGATTGATCGGTCAAGCCCTCCGCGAAAAGAAGGACCAATTGGGGACGCTGGTCTCGCTGGAAGTCGGCAAGATCAAGGCCGAGGGCGATGGGGAAGTGCAAGAGATGATCGATATGGCGGATTTCGCCGTCGGCCAGTCTCGGATGCTCTACGGCGTCACGATGCAGTCCGAGCGGCCGGCCCACCGGATGAGTGAACAGTGGCATCCGTTAGGACCGATCGGCGTCATCACCGCGTTCAATTTCCCGGTGGCTGTCTGGGCATGGAATGCGTTTGTGGCGGCGATTGCCGGCGATACGGTCATCTGGAAACCCTCGCCGAAGGCGCCGCTCTGCGCCGTCGCGGTGCAACAGATCTGTAATCGTGTCATGCAGCAACAGGGCTATTCGGGCATTTTTTCGCTGTTCATTGCAGACCAACCGGCTCTTGCCGAACAGATGGTGCAGGATGAACGTTTGCCGCTCATCTCGTTCACCGGGTCGGTGCCGGTCGGTCGACGGGTCGCTTCTTTGGTCGGGCAGCGATTGGGTCGAACCCTCCTCGAACTCAGCGGCAACAACGCCGTGATCGTCGACGCAACTGCGGATCTCAACATGACGGTGCGTGCCATCCTATTCGGAGCCGTCGGAACCACCGGGCAGCGATGTACAACGACGAGACGTTTGATCGTTCACGAATCACGCTACGAGGAATTAGTCGGCAGGCTCGTAAAGGCCTATGCCCAAGTGCAGATCGGCAATCCGCTGGAAAAAGCCGTGCTCATGGGGCCGCTCATCGACCATGTGGCCGTGGAGGGCTATCGTGCCGCACTCGATGAAATCAAGAAGGAAGGCGGCGAGATTCTCTTCGGCGGACACGTGTTGAATCGACCCGGGTATTTTGTGGAACCGACGATTGTGCGAGCGAAAAACGAGTGGCCCATCGTGCAGCGTGAGACGTTCGCACCGATTCTGTACGTCATGACCTTCCAGACGATCGACGAGGCCCTTCAGATGCAGAACGGCGTTCCGCAGGGCCTCTCATCGGCGATGTTTTCGAACGATGTGCGCCACAGTGAGAGGTTTCTGTCGGCGGCCGGAAGCGATTGTGGAATCGCGAACATCAATATTGGAACCTCTGGAGCCGAGATCGGCGGAGCGTTCGGGGGGGAGAAGGACACAGGAGGAGGCCGGGAAGCAGGGTCTGACTCCTGGAAAGCCTATGTGCGCCGTCAGACCAACACGGTCAACTGGGGCACGGAATTACCTCTGGCGCAAGGGATTAAGTTTGGATCATGAACGAGGAGCGACGATGGACCAGGCTCATGAACTCGATGATCTTATCGGAAAAATGGTTGCAACCTACGTGGCTCGGAACCGAGCGGCAGGAGTCCTGAAGACGATGCTTGACGAGACCGGCGTAGGCTTTTCGCCTGTCATTGATCATGTCACCATCCGAACGCTCGATATCGACCGTGGAGCTGACCTCTTCGTGAAACTTGGCTATGCCTATGATGAAACCCTGCAGTACGACGATTGGTACGCGAAGGTCTACCGCAAGAGCGGCTACCCTGCCCTATTCGTAGACCAAGCCTATCCGGATGCACGAGGGAAGACCAGCATCATTCCCGGCTGGGTCAATACATTCGGTGACAAGGTGTTTCACCATGTGGCTGTTCGGGTGGAAGATATCGAGCAGGCTGTCGCTCGACTGCAGCAAAAGGGTGTGGTGTTCGCCGGCAAGATCGTCGGAGCTGCGGGCGGGCCTCTCCGACAAATTTTTTCGGCGCCGGAAACCGTCAATGGGCAACCCTTCTCCGTCTTGGAGTTGGCCGAACGTCACCGAGGGTACCAAGGCTTCCTCCCGCCTCAGGCAGATAGCCTCATGAAATCTTCTACCGGACGCTAAGCATCTCGGCTGCATTGCGGCGTCTATTCCAGCCTTTGTCCAAGCTCGGCGACAAATTGGCGCGCAGCTTCGATCCCTGATTCTGCCTGATCGCGGCTGATCTCGGCAAAACCGTAATCTCCCTCGGCACGATCCTCGAACCCATCGCGGAGGAGATGGAAGAAGTGATCAGGCACATCGCCTGGTTTCACAAAGTACTCCTGAAAGGCGGCAATGACTCCTGAATGCTTGGAACGCCGAAGATCGCGCGTCAGCAACATAGCCTGTGCCACATAAAACATTCCGTAATAGGCGCGTGAAATCGCGAAGTCATAATCGCCATCACGCAGCAATCGTTCCGCAGCCTTGATGCTTCGCCGTGCCTTGGCCAGGAGACCCGCTATCTCCTTTTGACTCATAGCGGAATCCCTTCCTCGCGAATGTTCGTCAAGATCGAGTAATCGCCGCGTTCACGCGCCTGGGCTCGATCGACGAGGAGAAACGAGATCACAAGACCGTGGTTCAACGATACCTCACCGGCCACCCGGCGGATGCGGCGCTTCGTCGCTAGATCGAGCCGCTCTACATCGAGTTCGAGCAGCACGTCCATGTCCGAGTCTGGCTCCGCATCGCCCCGCGCGCGCGACCCGAAGAGCGTCCACCGCATAGACCGCCCGGGCAATGCTTCGCGCACTCGTTGCTGCAGATCGGCCAACGTTGCCTGTTCTCGGACCGAAAGCGTGTCGATCGTCCTCATGAAAAGACCCTATGTTTCATCGAATCGCCGATCTGCCGCACCATGTCCTTCCGCCATTCGTGGACGCTCGTTGTTCATTAGGCTATGAGCTATGTGCTGCTCCGTAGTAAGCCGCGCCTATCTTGACACAGCCTATCACATCGCATCGAGCAGTCGCCCGATTGAAACAGAACGGCGTGGTGTTTTCCGGCAAGATCGTCGGAGCCGCTGGTGGGCCGCTCAGGCAAAGCTTTTCAACACCAGAGACGGTGGATGGGCAACCCTTCTCCGCCTTGGAGTTAGCCGAACGCCACCGAGGTTACCAGGGCTTCCTCCCGCCTTAGGTAGACAGTTTGATGAAATCCTCTATCGGACGCTAAGCAGCTCAGCTGTGTTCACCCCCGTACTTCCTACTCTACAAAGCGAACTTCGTCTCGCTTGAGTATTCGTCCCTCATCAGAACCTGTCAGTCCCTTTTCTCCTGTTGGATGAGGGCAATGGCACATTCATCAGCATTGAACGCCCATTCTTCCCGAACTTCGGGGCATGACATCACGATTTGGTACCAGAGTTCCAGGGGGCTACCTATTGGCCGGCACGGGTTTCACCAGCGTCAACCCGTACTGCTTGGCCAGCCGTTCAGTCTCTTGCTTGGACAGTGGAGCTATTGGACGCCCTTCTCGTTCCGCCTGCCGGGCACGTCGCACCCGATGAATCCATTCCAGAGAAGGTGTTTCCCATGTCTCGTGTTCCGGCTTAGGCTCCTTCATGGCTGACCTCCCAGGGTGACACAATATCGATCAATGGAAACCCTTCGCGCAAGTTCACGCTGTTTATCTTACGCTTCCGTTCGACATTGACCATGTGACGAAAATTCCATGACACAATCACGGGAATATCGTTCACGATCGCAATGGCAATATGCCTGGCATCGTCCTCATACTCGGCCGGAATCGCACATGCTTCCACACAGAATCGGGCAAGCGTCACGCTTTCGGGTGATTCTTCCAACACCATGAGCCGACTGTTCTCAAGCTCCTAAGCGATCGTTTTCCGTATAGACTCATACCACTTGCATTCGCAACGTTCTCCTCACAGGACTTCACCGCACAACACCTCCGCCTGCTCCAACACAGTTTGGGTCGCTCTCTCTTGCTTATCCGGTGGATAGCCATGCTTGCGGAGAATACGTTTCACAATGACGCGCAACTGGGCTCGCACGTTCTCCCGAACGGTCCAATCGATCGTCACATTTTTACGAACCGCCTCAGCCACCTCGCGTGCAATCGTTCGCAGCGTCTCATCGCCTAGTACGTTCACTGCGCTGTCGTTCGTTTCGAGCGCGTCATAGAACGCCATTTCTTCTTCGGTCAGGCCAAGCCGCTCTCCTCGTTCATGGGCACGGCGCATATCCTTGGCTAACCCGATCATCTCCTCTATAACCTGTGCAGCCTCAATAGCCCGGTTCTGGTACTTCCGCACCGCCTGTTCCAGCATTTCAGCAAAGGACTTCGCCTGCACCACATTCTTGCGCGACCGTACCTTGATTTCTCCGCTCAGCAACTTCCGTAAGAGCTCGACTGCTAGATTTTTCTGCGGCATCCCTCGCACTTCGGCGAGAAACTCGTCGGAGAGGATCGAGAGATCCGGCTTCTTGAGCCCGGCCGCAGCAAAAATGTCCACGATCTCGTCGGACAGCACCGCCTTTGAAATGATCTGCCGAATCGCATGGTCGAGTTCTTCATCCGTCTTCTGTTCACCCGACATACTCTTCGCCAGCACTGAACGCACCGCCTGGAAGAATCCGACATCATCTCGAATCCGGAAGGTCTCCCCGTGTGGCACGGCCAGCGCGAAGGCTTGCGAAAGGTCCGCCACCGCACGGAGCAGCCGTGCCTTCCCATCTTGCTGTTTCAAAATATGCTCTTGGGCTGTCGGCAACACGGAGAGACGTTCCTGAGGTTTTCCAGTCGTCCATTGAGACCAATTGAAGCCATGAAAGAAGCCTCGGCAGATTTCATACTTCTCCAGCATCACCGCAACGGCCTCCGCTTGGTCGATGGCCGTCTTACCGGTTCCACCACTTTCGGTGTAGGTCGCAAGAGCCTGCTTGAGTTCGTCGGCCAGGCCGAGGTAGTCCACAACCAAGCCACCAGGCTTATCTTTGAACACGCGGTTCACACGGGCGATCGTCTGCATCAGCCCATGCCCGCGCATCGGCTTATCGACGTACATTGTATGCAGGCTGGGGGCGTCGAAACCGGTCAGCCACATGTCACGAACAATGACGAGCCGAAAATGATCTTTGGGGGCACGGAACCGCAGCGCCATATCTTCCCGGCGTTTCTTGTTCCGGATATGACCCTGCCACTCGACCGGATCGGACGCCGAGCCGGTCATAATCACCTTCATCGATCCCTGATCATCCGCATCGGCATGCCATTGTGGGCGCAGCGCACCAATCTCGCGGTACAACTCGACGCAGATCCGCCGGCTCATGCATACCACCATCGCTTTGCCATCCATTGCCCCAAGGCGATCTTCGAAGTGATCGACGAGGTCTCGCGCGATCAATTTGATCCGATTCTCCGACCCTACCACGGCTTCCAGTTGCGCCCATTTTGTTTTGAGCTTCTCCTTGCGCTCGACTTCTTCCCCCTCAGTTGCCTCTTCAAACTTGGAATCGATCTTCGGCCACTCGGACGATTTCAGGTCGAGCTTCGCAAGCCGGCTTTCATAGTAGATGGGAACGGTCGCCTTGTCGACGACCGCCCGCTGGATATCGTAGATGCTGATGTAGTCGCCGAACACAGCGCGGGTGTTGGCATCGGTCTTTTCGATCGGTGTTCCAGTGAATCCGATGAACGAGGCATTTGGTAACGCATCCCGCATGTGGCGAGCAAAGCCGTCGATAAAGTCATACTGGCTCCGATGGGCTTCATCCGCGATCACGACGATATTGCGGCGATCCGAGAGCACAGGATGCCGGTCGCCTTTCTCCTCGGGAAAGAACTTCTGAATGGTGGTAAATACCAGGCCTCCGAACGCCACGCTCAACTTCGCGCGCAGGTCAGTCCGGTCGGTCGCCTGAACAGGATCTTGGCGAAGCAGGTCACGGCACCGAGCAAAGGTACCGAAGAGTTGATCGTCGAGATCGTTGCGGTCGGTGAGCACGACGATGGTTGGGTTGGCCATCGTCGGATGCAGAATGACCCGTCCCGCATAGAAGGCCATCGTCAGGCTCTTCCCCGATCCCTGGGTATGTCATACCACTCCCACCCGCCTATCGCCAGGCTCGCCGCCTGGTTGGTGACCAGACCTGTACTCACCCAAGGCATCTGCAGCTTGGTGTTCTGTCACGCGTCGTGCAGCTCGTAATGTTTCCTCGACGGCAACATTCACCGCATGGAACTGATGGTAGCCCGCCATTTTCTTACTCAGCTTCCCATGTCCCTCGTCCTCGAACACAATAAGTGCCGCACCAGATCGAGAAACCGTCGTTTATCAAAAACTCCTTCCAGGATGACTTGCAGTTCAGAAATCGTGGGAGCTGAGTCCTGCACCCCTGCAATTGTTCGCCAGGGTTTAAACCATTCCTTCCCAGCCCCGAGCGTTCCAATACGAGCCTGGACACCGTCAGAAATAACCAACGCTGCATTCGTGGCGAAGAAAGAGGGAATCTGGGCCTGGTAGGTCTGAAGCTGCTGATAGGCACTCCAAATCGTGGCATCTTCGTCTGCCGGATTCTTCAGCTCGATGACTGCGAGAGGCAAGCCGTTGACGAACAGCACCACGTCCGGCCGTCTCGTGTGTTGTCCCTCCGACACCGTGAATTGGTTGACGGCGAGCCAATCGTTGTTCTCTGGCGCGTCGAAATCGATGACACGGGCCTGCGCGCCAGCAATCGACCCATCTTTCCGGCGATATTCGACATTCACTCCATCCATAAGCATCCGATGGACGGCACGATTCCGTTCGACCAGAGCGGGCGCATCGGTCCGTATCAGTTTTCGAAAGGCATCTTCGAGCGCTTCTGCCGGGAGATTCGGATTCAGCCGGAAGAGAGCCTCCCGCAGACGTTTCTCCAGAATCACGTCGCGGTAGTTGGAATCAGTCCGCTCCGCGCCAGGTGCACCTACGGCAATGTCCGGCCCGTGGAGCACGACGTAGCCCAGGGCTTCCAACCAAGCAAGTGCAGCTGATTCGACGACGGATTCTGCAAATGCAGTCATCGCATCTCCGGTAACTTCGATGCCGGCCTAAGCGGCGCATCGAGAAACGCGTGCACCTCGCGCACCACGACTTCCAGGGGCGGTCCTTCCAGGCGGTTTTTAGCGAGAAAAGCGTTCCACTGAGCTTGCTTGATCTTGTCACGGGCGAATTGATCTTCCAGCCCCGACAACATGCCCGCCGATAACGGCGTGCGGCGCCTTTCGAACGTTGCGCGAATCGCCTCGGAAAGGACACGCGAGTCGGTGGCACCTTCGTGTGCAAGCGCCAGCAGATCGAAGTAGTCTTTCATCCGGCTATTAGCTATGCGCGAGGTTCGCGATCGTTTCGAGTTTTTCCGCGATCACCGTCTCGCGTGGATACACCCTCAATCGTGGCGCGGGCAGATCGTCGAGCAGCGTCGGATACAGCGCTTCTTCCGGCCCCGGTGTGACTGCGTCTCCATAGCCGACGTCGAGTTGCACTGGACAGCGTGCATTCTTCAGCTTGCCTGTCAACGTAACCCGCAATCCCGCGTAGCGCGCATCCTCACGGATCTCACGGACCCGCATTGAACCCGGCTCATAGCTCATGCCGTCCGGCGCCTCGATCACGCACGCATCGCGAATGGTGGATTCCAGCGCGGCCTGATCCGCCGGTCCGAACCCGAGGAAATCCGCATCGCGCGTCGGTCGATGTGGCACGTCGAACCACAAATCAAAAAGCAGTGCACCCTTGAGCCATAGTGTGTCGCGTGCAGGGGTGAGGGAAAGCCGGTAGAGGAAGCGCTCGACGCCGTAGCGGGTGAGCACATCCTGAAAGATCTCATCGCGTGCCTTCGCACGGGCGGAGAGCCGGGCATGGATGGAGGCGGCAAGGTCTGCCTTCACGCGGTCGCCTCCAGGTACGGGCGCATCACATTGGCAACCCGGTTCACCTCCGCGCAACGCCACAGCTCGTCGACCGTCGCCTTTCGTTCGCGCAGCACTTCCCTCAGCGCATCGAGTGCGACATCGAGCCCGACCTTGTTCCGAAATTTGAAACAATCCGCAACCGTCTTCGCCGGGCTGGTAATCCGCAGCGTCACACCTTCCACCTTTCTCACTTGCACACCGTACCGCAGCGAGGCTTCGGAAAAGCGTACGGTCCGCAGCGGCGGATATTCGAGGCGAGGCGGATGATCTTTGTTCGCAATGGCGATCCACACCTCGAAAGGCGATTGCGTCGTGATTTCGTGGAAGCGCAGCGCGGTGAGCAGACAGAACAGGGCTTTCGACGCCCGCTTTGCCACGGCAACGAGTGCGCTGTGTTCGGTGCCCTGATAGTCCGGCAGTCCATACAGACCGCGCCCGATCCTTTGCAGCTTTCCAGCCGAAACCAGCCGCGCGATTTGTGTACGCGTGATTCCCACCTGCTCCAGCTCGCGCGTGCGCGCGGCGCCTGCCTTGCGCAGCGTCTTCTTCAGATGATCTTCCATGGAGCTCACCATAGCAACGTTACATAGTCGCGGTAGTTAACGACAATTACCGAACAAAAGCAACAGTCTGGGCAGGGTTGAATGCAAGCCTTTAGGACGGCTGAACGCTAATATCCAGGTCGGCTATTCGCTAGTTTTCACAGGTCCGTGCAGCGCCTGATAGCCCAGCGCTTCGAGCCAGGCGAGTGCGGCGGATTCGACGATGGATTCGGTTATGGACATCAGTCTCAAACGTATCCGGCCTGACACCATTCGGCGCCAAGTCGGGGCTGCGGGGCTTGTGGCCCAAGGTCTGCGATGAACTGGCTCGTCATTGCGCGAACCGGATCGCCGGCTCCTTGAATCTGTGTCCCAATCTTGAACGCGAAATTGCGCTGAAGCCGAAGTGCCGAGGAGAGCACTAGGATTTCAGTGCAGCGTGTGATGGCGACGTAGAAGAGGCGTCTCTGCTCCAGAAGAACCTGCACTTGCTCTGCCGGTGTCTCGTCGAAGTTCTGAAACGGGATGAGGCCTCGAATACATCCGGCAATGACTACGACCCTGCTCGTCAGCCCCTTCGACTTGTGGAGGCTCATGATTCTGACAAAGTCGCCTTCCTCCGGCATTTCAGGCTGTGTCACCGTAGTTCTCAGCGCGTCGAACAAATCCGACACATCCTCGCACTGCTCAAGTGCCAATAGGGCTGCTTCGCGGAGAACCCTGCAGGCATCAAGGTCTCTTGGCAGAAGCGTATTCACGACGGTCTGCAGATCTTGGTCCCGCAATGAGTCAAGCAGCTGCGTCAACTCCCGGAATTTTTCGACCAAAGTCCCCGTGTTTGACAATTGCAGCTGACCGGAAGCGAGTGCTGTCATTGCTTCCCACGGCGATGCACCTGACTGCTCGCAGTGTTCACGTAGCCTCCTATACGGACCGACCCGTTCTGTCGAACCACCGTGGCCGAGCCACCAGCGGAGCGCAACTCGGTCTTCGTTGTCCACCAACAAACTCAGTGCAGCAAACGCTCGTTGCGCGTCGTCTTCCTCTAGGGCCTCTTCGTGGTAGAAGCTATGAACCAAGACGCCTGCGGTGGCGATTCGATCTCGGATTCGATAGCCGATTAGACGCCGCGGCGTCAGAATCAGAATTTCACCCGGCTCAACATCTCGCTCGGTGACCAGCCACGATACATAATCGGCGATACCCTGGGCTTCGTCGTCGATGGATGGCCACTGAACAATGTGAACCTCGCCGTCGGCATTGCCTGGGCGCGGACGCAGTCGCGGCTGGTTTTGGCCTAGATGGTTTCGCCGAATCAGATGGTCCGCAATGGTGACGACTCGGATAGGACATCGTCTGCACTCATCCAAGTTCTCATCATGAGTGTCGGGGTGGGTTTCGCCATAACCTGCGATGCCCTCCGGGTTTGCGTGTCGGAATCTGTATATGGACTGGTCAATGTCCCCGACGATCGCTGTTTGCCCGTTTCCTCCCAACAGATCGATCAAGTCTTGCTCGGCGCGATTCAGATCTTGGTATTCGTCAACGATCAGATGATCGAAAGACGAAAGAGCATCACATGCGGGGTTGTCGCGCAGATATCGGTACGCTTGCGGCACAAGTTCGCCGATGAGCATTGCTCTGTGGAAGAGAAGCCAGTTCAGCAACGCGGTTTGAAACTGTGCATCAACTGGGTCCGCAGGCCAACCCGGATCCTCCGACTTCAACCTCGCCCATGCGGCCTCGAAAGCACGGATTCGCTTCGAGCAGTCTCGCTTACCGCCAAAGGCTCCAGCAGCAACCAGGTCCGCCAACATCGGGCTGGCCTCAAATTGCAGGACCTGTTTAGTCGTGAACGTCACTACTGGTCGCGGCACACGGCCGGATAGGGCCAGCACTTCTTCTCCGCTGAGAAGTCCGAAGCAGAACCCGTGAAGCGTTCCGGCGACAATGTCCTCACATCCTTTAATATCAAGGTTGTTGAGGTCATCGACAACACTGGCGGCCGCATTGCGTGTAAAAGTCACGGCCAGTATCAGGCTTGGGTCGGCTCCCTCTTCGAGGAGTCTGGCAATACGCCGCTTTATCGCAAAAGATTTTCCTGTTCCCGGCCCAGCCATGACGCGCAGGGGACTCTCATTGGTGGCCGCAATATTAAATGCGGTTCCAGTCAGCGCGTCATTCCAGCCCATTTCAGGTGCCTCCGTTCTTCACCCGCAGCTCACCGGAGATGAGCTTGGGTAGCAGCGTGTCGCGCAAGGCGGCGAGAGTGCGGGACTCATGGATGGAGGCGATAATTTGGTCAACCACTGGTCGGATTTGGGATGTAAATGCCTTTGCTACATTCTGCGGCGGGATTACCACCGTATAACGCGCCATGTCACTCCAGCTTGTTCGCGGCATCTTAGTACCAGTTGATCCCGCGTTCGTGTGTTCGACGAACGCATCACTTGATACATGGCCGAGAGTGAACCCGAACCATTCTTGCGCATGTGGTGCGACCACAACGATGTCCGTCGAGCAAACACCATCCAATGGTGCGACACCGACCTTGTGGAAGTATGGTCGGAGCTTGCCAAACAAGAGTTCGCCCCGGTGGAACTCGAACTTGTTGCTTCCGAGACCGTCGGCAGTTCCCCAGTCTGAGAGCGCGATGCAGCGCCTTGGCATGTGCTCCAGCGCGATGTAAGCAGTATCGGGGGCAATGCTGTTCGGCTGTACTCCGCGTCGGGGATGTTCTGCAATGTCGCCAAGCTTTCCCACCTCCCACCCCTCTGGAATCTCGCCGAGATCAGAGTCCACCAAGCGAGAAGGGAAGAGATCGGCAATGGGCTTGGGTAGCCCTGGGTCGCGGCCTTCGGCCTTGGCGCGGACTGGATCGCAATCAATGAACCACGACTTGAACAGCGCCCGCGCCATCGCCTCCAGTGTCTCGTTCATCCGCCGATTCAGCTCGATCTTATCGTCCAGTGTGCCGAGGATGTGAGCGATGACATGTTGCTCGTCGATTGGAGGAATCGGAACCCGGATCGAACGTAGCGATGTGAGAGGTTGGCCAATTCCTGGAGTCCCGACGGTCGACGCATGTTCGAGCAGTGAGTGGCGGCCAGCGGCCGAACGGAAGAAATAGAAGATAAACTGGGGGTCAACCAGCTCCCGGTTACAGGTCAGCTTCATAAGACTCGTAGAGAGCATGTACCGTGGGGTTCCATCGTCGGGAATGATCCCGACTTGCCCAATTGAGCCACGATGCGGAAACACCAAATCGCCAGCGAACACGTTGCAGGAGCGCAGCTCATCGGCCGTTTCGTCTGATACAAATACAAAGTCGTCGACAAACACGCGCGTGTCTGAAATGTTGTTACCCCGAACTACGGGCACGCCTTTCGCCACATAGGCGTCGGCCTTCATTCGCGAACCGAATGGGCCGATCGCAATCGCACGATCATCGTTCGCCTTGATTTGGTCGACAGTGAGAGTCAGCCACTCCCCCGGTATACTCGTTTTGCGTTCCGCCTCTTTCGCCTCCTGCACCACCACATACTCTTGACGGATGATTTCACGAAACCGTTCCGGCACGTCGTCCCAAACATGAAGATCCACCGGAAAGGGCAGATTGCTCTCAGCAAGGGCGTCTTTTAGATCACTGACTTGAGGGCGTTGTGCGGGGGCGGTAAAGGCGACGAGATCAAGATCTGAGTTGGGACGAGCGGTCCATTTCACGCGGGAGCCATAGGCCCACACAGCGACGCCGGGAAGGAACCGGCGCAAGAGCGCACTCAGCATAGTGCGCTGCTCTGTGGTGAGGTCTATCGCATCCGTCATTCCCACGTGGTTCCTGTCATCGTCTGATAAAGGCCGATGGCATCGTCGATGAAGTCGCCCATGAGGGCGAGGGTCTGTTGTGCTTTTTCTCCACTATAGTCATGGGCGGTGTCGGTACGGGTGTCAGCGTACTTCAGCCACTCCTCGACCGGCGATGCAAGAAGACTGTTCTGCCCGGCCAGCTTCCAGAGTGGCTTGGGACTGTTGGGGACCTCCGCTAGACCGATTTCTTCAATGAGATAGCGCTTGAGGTCTTTCCATAACGTGTCATAGCAGGTTTCAAATCGCTGAATGACGGATTCTGCGATAGCCTCACGATCGATGTCGGTCAGTTCGGGTCGGCTCTGCGCCCGCTTGTGGTTGGCGTATTGTAGCTCCAGATGCTTAAGTGCTTTCTGAAGCTTGTCGTAATCGATCATGTGGCTCGCCCTTGTGATCCGAGTCTCATCAATACCGCAGACTCCCTATACCTCCCCTCCATACCCCAGTTCCTTCAAATTCGCAGCGATGGCGGCATCGAGCTTCGCGGATTCCTTCTGTTGCTCGCGCAGCGTCGCGGTGAGGCGCTTCATCTTCTCTTCGAAGGGCTCGTCGTCATCTTTAGCGGCCTCGGCACCGACGTAGCGGCCTGGGGTAAGCACGTGACCGTGTTTGCGGATATCATCCAGCTTCGCTGCCTTGCAGAAGCCGGGAATGTCTTCGTAGGTGGTTCGCCCTTCGACATGCTCAGGACGAACGGCTGCTTGATCTCCGCGCCAGAGGTGATAGGTCCCAGCAACCTTGGCAATATCGGCATCGGTCAGCTCGCGATGCACGCGGTCGACCATGGTCCCGAGTTTGCGCGCGTCGATGAAGAGGGTCTCGCCGCGCCGGTCACGGAAGCCCTGCCCTGAGCCTGCCGAACGGGGGCCGTTCCTCTTATTACGCGCAATAAACCACAGACACACCGGAATCTGTGTCGAGTAAAACAACTGGCCCGGCAATGCCACCATGCAATCCACGAGGTCAGCTTCGATGATGGCCTTGCGGATTTCGCCCTCATTGGATTGATTGGAGGACATGGAGCCATTGGCGAGCACGAAGCCGGCAAGTCCGGTCGGCGTGAGGTGATGGATGAAATGTTGCACCCAGGCAAAGTTGGCGTTCCCCGTGGGAGGGACGCCATAGACCCAGCGCTTGTCGTCCTTGAGTAACTCGCCGCGCCAGTCGCTGTCGTTGAAAGGCGGGTTCGCCAGCACATAATCGGCCTTGAGGTCGGGATGCTTGTCGTTGTGGAAGGTGTCGCCATGCGCGATCTGCGCATCGATGCCCCGGATGGCTAAGTTCATCTTCGCGAGTCGCCAAGTGGTGTAGTTCGATTCCTGCCCATAGATTGAGATATCTCCGAGCTTGCCGCTGTGGGCTTCGATGAACTTCTCGCTGCTGACGAACATGCCGCCTGAGCCGCAGCAGGGGTCATAGACACGGCCCTTGTATGGAGCCAGCATCTCAACGAGTACACGAACTACTCTTGATGGAGTATAGAACTGCCCACCCTTCTTGCCTTCAACGCTGGCGAATTGCGAAAGAAAGTATTCGTAAACCCGCCCGAGAATGTCTTTGGCTCGATCTGCCGGACTGCCGAGGCCGATATCGCTGACCAGATTGATGAGCTGGCCAAGTCGCTGCTTGTCGAGACCAGGGCGAGCATAGTCTTTTGGGAGGACTCCTTTCAGCGACGGATTATCCCGCTCAATGACGCCCATCGCGTCATCGACCAGCGTGCCGATCGTCGGTTGGGGTGCGTTCGCCTTGAGATGGGACCAGCGCGCTTCCTTCGGCACCCAAAAAATACTCGCGGCTTTATATTCGTCCGGATCTTCGGGATCAGCACCCTGCTTCCTTTCCGCCTCAAGTTCAGCGTGCTTCGCCTCGAAGGCGTCGGAAATGTACTTGAGAAAGATCAGACCGAGCACGACATGCTTGTACTCCGCTGCATCCATATTGTTGCGCAGCGCATCGGCGGCCGCCCAGAGCTTCGCCTCAAGTCCAGACGACTCGCCGTTCTTGGGCTTCTGTGATTCTTTCTTCAATTTCGGCATGCACTACTCTCCAATTGATTGGAAGGAAAGCTTACAACAGGACCTTGGGAAAATTGGCAGGAAGCTTACCCGTTTTCTTCTAAGAAATCACGCTCCCACCTGGGAAGTGCTGAGCCGAAAGTACTGAGTGCTGAGTCTGCTCTAAGCACTGTCGAATGGTGCTGACTTTGGGCCGTGAGAAAGCGCTGAGAGTTACGTCCTCGCCGCGAGGCGAACTTCTCGTCTATGCCGCGAATGGGAACGAGAACCGAACGTATGGTCGAACTGCTGCACGGCGCAGAGGAAGGAAATGTTCGTACCCGGGATGATGACTTGAAGATGGAGGGGTCTCCCTCCAGCCACCCGCTACAGGTAAAGGGCAGTGCATCCAGAACGGTTTCCACATGGTACTCATGGCGAAGTCAGTATTGCAGTACATCGAACTGGAGACGACCGACCGACGCGAGCAGGGCTTCCTACTTATTGAGAATTCGCATGGTCTGTACCATGCCCCGCCTCAGGCAGACAGCCTTTTGAAATCCTCCACGGGACGTTAAGCCGCTTTGTCGACCTGAGAACCGAATGCCTGCGCGATCATGGTGTTGACGGCCAAGAACCGACGTAAGCCCAGCACGAGACACACCGCTCCGGCCGCCAACGACAACCCGCCCAATGCCTGCATGTACGGGTGGTCCAATATCCACATAGCCGGTATCCCGACAATCACAAAACCTAACGCCGTTCTGATATAGGCCAGCAACGTCCGCTCATTGGCCAACTCGGTCCTATGCCTGGACAACTGATTTCGAAGCTGTTCGTCCACTGTTTTCCCTCTTGTGTTCTTATAACACACCTTAAGCCATGGGGTTCCGAGTTCGGTGTGGATGCTTGCAAGGGAGCCGTCTGCACCGACTGGAACTCGTGTAGCGCCTCTCAACAACCGTACCGTCAGCACCTGCATAGCCCGGTGAATCTTCCAGCGGATTTCCTCCCCTTTGGCTTTCCAGACGCCGGGCGTTGCGTTCGGCCAGAGGGTTTTTCCGTAGTCGGCTAGGGGTTTTGCGAGTGTGTTCAAGGGAAGAGATTTGTTTTACTCAACCGAGGTACAGACAACACATCGATCTATGGCTTTCAGCGGGGCGGCGCTCTTCGCCATCGTCGCATTGATCTGTGTCGGTGGACTAGCGGGTAGTGACTGGATGCTTGAACTCTATCAGTTTGAAGGGTGCGAGTACAGCGCCCAGGTTCGTCGAAAGATGTCCGAATGGGGGATCGACTGTATCTTGAGAAACGTCTCGAAAGACAAATCCGAGCGTGGACGTCTGAAACGATTATCCGGACACAACGAGACGCCGACGCTTGTCGATTCATCATGCGGGGTGATCATTGCCGGTGACGACAAGAAGATCATCGAACATCTTCGCAGATATCACCGCAGCAAAATGAGGGGTGTCGCGACTGAATGCAACGAAGTGTTGGAACAGCCGAGTGACGGAAGCATGACCTGAACTGACTTGCGATGCTCGTAAGCCGCATATGCTGCGGCACAACCAACGACGCGACGCGTCTCATCCTGGAGCTAATCGGTGGCAGAATACTTCTGGGCTCTTGTCGGCTACTTTATCGCGGTTCTGATCGTTGCGGCGATCATGATCGGCGCTTCCGCTCTCTTGGGCGAGCGGCATCGCGAGAAGGCGACCGACGAACCATACGAATCCGGAATTGCCGTCACGGGCTCGGCGCATATCCGGTTGCCCATACAGTTTTACCTGGTCGCGATGCTGTTCGTGATCTTCGATCTGGAAGCGGTCTATCTGTTCGCCTGGGCCGTGGCGGTGCCGGAGGTCGGCTGGCTTGGGTTCGGTGAAATGCTCGTGTTCATCGCAGTGCTGTTCATCGCGCTGGCCTATGTGTGGCGGGTCGGCGCGCTGGAGTGGGGCACCTCTCAGCGGCGGGTTGAAGCGGCCAGACAGGAGCAACGGGATGGGTTGGTGGCTCAGCAAGCCGATCTCCGGTCATCCGTCGGGGGATAAATCGGAGATCGGCGACGGGACGCTCGATGAAGCGGTGCGTCGCAGCGTCGTCACGGCACGACTTCAGGACTTGATCGCCTGGGGCCGCAAGAACTCGCTTTGGCCGTTCAACTTCGGTCTGTCCTGCTGCTACATCGAGATGGCGACAAGTCTCACGAGCCAGTATGACATCGCGCGGTTCGGCGCCGAAGTGGTCCGGGGCAGTCCGCGTGAAGCGGATGTAATAGTTATCGCCGGAACCGTCTTCATGAAAATGGCGCCGATCATCAAGCGGCTGTACGAACAGATGATGGAGCCCCGTTGGGTGATCTCCATGGGATCCTGCGCCAATTCCGGCGGCATGTACGACATTTATTCCGTTGTCCAGGGGGTCGATTCCTTCCTGCCGGTGGATGTCTATCTTCCCGGCTGTCCCCCTCCTCCACATACGTTTATGGAAGGCCTGTTGCGGTTGCAAGAACAGGTCGGCCGGGAGCGACGGCCGCTGAGCTGGGTGATGGGTGACCGGCAAGTATCGAGACCGTTGATGCCCTCACAACGCGATCACAAACGAGCGGAGCGAGAACAAGCGACGGACTTGCTGACGATAGACAGGTTGCCGGTCACCGAGTTGAAACGGGAAAAGTGGAAATGACGCAGACTGCGATCGTCGATGAGCTCCGTAATCAATTCGGGTCCGGCACGTTTGGTCGACAAGAGACGGGTGACGGAATTCCCACCGTCTGGACGACAAAGGAGAGGGCGCGCGAGGTGCTCGGCTACCTGAAGACTGAAGCGGAACGACCTTACAAAATGCTCTATGACCTCACGGCGATCGATGAGCGGGTCCGGCGGGTGAGGCAGGATCAATCTCCCAGCGATTTCACGGTGGTCTATCACCTGCTCTCGTTCGAGCGGAATGAAGACCTGCGCCTGAAGATCCCGCTTACGGAAAGAGCCGCTTCTCTTCCCACCATCACCGATCTCTGGCCCGCCGCCAACTGGTATGAGCGGGAAGTCTGGGACTTGTTCGGCATCACCTTCGTCGGTCACCCGCATCTCCGGCGGATTCTGATGCCGCCGACCTGGCAAGGCCATCCCCTGCGGAAAGATCATCCGGCTCGGGCCACTGAGATGGGCCGGTTTTACCTGCCGGAGGACAAGCAAGAAGCGGAAGAAGCGGCCCTCAAGTTTCGTCCCGAAGAGTGGGGAATGAAACGTTCACGTGAGACATCCGATTTCATGTTTCTCAATATGGGACCGGCCCACACCGGCACTCACGGGATCTTGCGTCTGGTTCTCCAATTGGATGAAGAGAGAATCGTCGATGTGGTGCCCGACATCGGTTACCACCATCGCGGGGCGGAGAAGATGAGTGAGCGGCAGACTTGGCACACATTCATTCCTTATACCGACCGGATCGATTATCTCGGTGGCGTCATGAACGAGTTGCCCTATGTCCTCGCCGTGGAGAAACTCGCCGGCATCGCTGTCCCGGATCGCGCCAAAGTCATTCGCGTCATGATGGCGGAATTCTTCCGGCTCGCGAGCCATCTCGTCTGGTACGGCACCTTTGCCCAAGACGTGGGCCAGCTCTCCCCGGTCTTTTACATGTTCACCGATCGTGAGCGCATTTTTCACATCGTGGAAGCGATCTGCGGCGGACGGATGCACCCGGAATGGTTCCGCATCGGCGGCGTGGCGCAGGATCTCCCGGAAGGCTGGGACAAACTGGTCAGGGAGTTCCTGGATTACCTTCCGCCGAGGCTGACCGAATACGATGACATGGTGATGCGGAACGCCATCTTCAAGGCTCGCACGCAAGGTGTAGGCCGGTACTCAACCGAAGAGGCCATCGAGTGGGGCGTGACCGGTCCGGGGCTCCGTGCGACCGGATTCGAGTGGGACTTCCGGAAACAACGGCCCTATTCCGGCTACGATCAGTTCGAGTTCGACATACCAATCGCCCTGCACGGCGACTGTTACGATCGCGCCGTCGTTCGCGTTGAGGAGATGCGTCAGAGTCTCAGGATCATCGAACAGTGCCTCAACCATATGCCGGATGGTCCGTACAAGGCGGAACATCCGTTGACCACGCCGCCGATCAAGGAACGGACGATGCACGACATCGAAACGCTGATCACGCATTTTCTGAGCGTGAGCTGGGGGCCGGTCATTCCAGCGGGCGAAGCCTTCGTGGGGATTGAGGCCACCAAGGGAAATAATGGCTACTACTTAGTCAGCGACGGCACTCCATGGCCTTACCGCGTGCGTATCAGGACGCCGTCCTTCCCGCACATGCAGATGGTCCCATTGATCTCGCGCGGGCTGTTGCTGGCGGATCTCCTGGCCATCCTCGGCAGCGTGGATTTCGTGCTGGCTGACGTGGACCGATAGAAAGTGCTGAGTGCTGAGTTGGAAGTTCTGAGTTTCCTGAATCCAAAGCACGTCGTCACTCCGAAATCATGATCGAGAACTCATAATTCAGCCCTCATGACTCAGAATTAATTTCGCCCATGTTGTCCGACGCCGAACGAGCCGAGATCGAGGAGGAGCTCTCACATTATCCCGATAAGCAGGCCGGGTGTGTGGAGGCATTGAAGGTCGTCCAGCGGCATCGAGGTTGGGTCTCCGACGAGAATCTCAAGAGCGTCGCAGCCTTGCTCGGCATGACGAGCGACGAGCTGGACAGCGTGGCGACCTTCTATAACCTCATCCTTCGGAAGCCCGTCGGGAGACACGTCATCTTCCTGTGCGACAGCATCAGCTGTTGGGTATGCGGGTGCGACGCTATGCGTAAAAGTCTTCAGAGCCTACTGGGGATCTCGATGGGCGAGACGACACCGGACGGGCGATTCACGCTGCTCCCGATCGTCTGCCTCGGCGCATGTGACCATGCGCCGACCATGATGGTCAATGATGACTTGCACGAAGATCTGACGATCGAGAAAGTCGATCGGGTCTTAGAGCAGTATCCATAAGAGTAGGAAACAATGGACCGGCCGCTGACACGCAATATCAAGCCGAAGGCCGAACCGCTGTGGCTCGCCGAATACGAGAAGGCCGGCGGCTACGAATCAGTGCGCAAGGCGCTGCGGACCATGGCTCCTCAGGAAGTGCAGAAGCTCGTCACCGAGTCGACGCTGCGTGGTCGCGGCGGCGCTGGGTTTCCGACCGGCAAGAAGTGGAGTTTCGTCCCGATGGGACCGGACACACCCCGTCCCAAATATCTTGTGGTCAATGCCGATGAAATGGAACCAGGCACATTCAAGGATCGTCTGCTCCTGGAGGGCGATCCTCACCAGATGATCGAAAGCATGATCGTCAGCGCCTATGCGATCCAGGCTGACGTGGGCTACATTTTTCTTCGGATGGAATACGGGATTGCCGCCGCCCGCCTGCGGAAGGCCATTAAGGAAGCGCGAGCCAAGGGGTACTTGGGCCGTAACCTGCTCGGCTCGGACTTCAGCTTCGAAATCTACTTACACAGCAGCGCCGGCCGGTACATCTGTGGAGAAGAGACCGCCTTGCTCAATGCGCTGGAAGGGAAGCGCGCGATCCCCCGAGCCAAACCACCCTTTCCGCAAGTCGTCGGACTCTGGGGCAAACCCACGATCGTCCAGAATGTGGAGACCCTCTGCAACGTCCCTCATATCATTACTCACGGCGTCGAGTGGTACAGGCGGCTGAGCCGAGGAAAGGACGGGGGGACCAAAATTTATGGCGTGAGCGGCAACGTGAAACGGCCCGGAGCCTGGGAGCTTCCGATGGGCACCTCGATTCGTGAAATTCTGGAGGAGCATGCGGGAGGCATGCGCGACGGGTTTGCCTTCCGCGGCCTGTTGCCGGGGGGCGCCTCAACCGCGATGCTCGTGGAAGAGCATCTTGATTTGCCGATGGACTTCGAATCGATCGCGCAAGGAGGCAGCCGCATGGGAACCGGCACGATGATCGTGTTGGACGATCAGACCTGTCCCGTCGGGTTCGCCCAAAACTTGGAGCACTTCTTTGCGCAGGAGTCATGTGGCTGGTGCACGCCTTGCTGGGAGGGGCTGTCCTGGACGGAACGAATTCTCCAGAGCCTGGAAGAGGGACAGGGAAGGATGGAGGAGCTCGATGTCCTAACCATGCACACGAAGCTGCTTGCCCCGGGACGAACCTTCTGCGCCTTGGCACCGGGGGCGATGGACCCTTTACAAAGCCTGTTGAAATATTGTCGGGTCGATTTCGAGCGACACATCCATGAGAAACGTTGCCCTTGGCGGGACGGGCACAATGGCGCGGACGGAGCAAGAACATGGCCGGTATCATCGTCGATGATCGTCCCTACCAGGTAGACGAGCACGAGAATCTCTTGCAGGCTTGCCTCTCGCTCGGCTTCAATCTGCCGTACTTCTGCTGGCATCCGGCGTTGGGCTCGGTCGGGGCCTGCCGGCAATGCGCAGTCAAGCAATTCAGGAATGAACAGGACCGCGAAGGACACCTGGTTATGGCCTGCATGACGCCCGCTGCCGACGGCACGCGCATCTCCATCGAGGATCCCGAGGCGAAAACGTTTCGCGCGAGCGTCATCGAATGGATGATGGCGAACCATCCTCACGATTGTCCCGTGTGCGACGAAGGCGGGGAATGCCATCTCCAGGACATGACAGTGATGACCGGCCATGCCTACCGCCGCTATCGATTCACCAAGCGTACCTTCCGCAATCAGGATTTAGGACCGTTCATCACCCATGAGATGAATCGATGCATTCAGTGTTATCGCTGCCTGCGCTTTTACCGGAATTATGCGGGGGGGCGGGATTTCGACGCGTTCGGCTCGCGCAACCATGTCTACTTCGGCCGACATGAAGACGGCACGCTTGAAAATGAATTCAGCGGCAACCTGGTCGAAGTCTGTCCGACCGGGGTGTTCGACGACAAAACCTTGATGCCGCACTATACCCGCAAATGGGACTTGCAGACCGCCCCGTCCGTCTGCGCCCACTGCAGCCTGGGGTGCAACACGATTGCCGGAGAACGCTACGGCACGCTACGGCGCATCCTCAACCGGTACCACAGCGAGGTCAATGGGTATTTTCTCTGTGATCGGGGGCGCTTTGGCTACGGATTCGTCAATAGTAAAGAGCGAATCCGCCGTCCGATGTTCCGTCAAAACCGAGACGGCCAGACTATCCCGATGGACAAGGAGCTAATCCTTCGCGAGCTTGGACTGTTGCTGGCGGACAAGCCTTCCCGCATCATCGGCATCGGCTCACCCCGCGCCTCGCTGGAATCCAATTTCGCGCTTCGCGAGCTGGTCGGACCGGAACGGTTTTCTCTCGGGCTCTCTACTCGCGATGCCGGATTGGCTTCCCTCATCCTGGATATTCTCAGGCACAGCCCCGAGCCTTCAGCCTCAATCCATGATGTAGAGCAGGCGGACGCGGTGCTGGTCTTGGGCGAAGACCTGATCAACACCGCTCCAAGATTGGCCTTGGCTGTGCGGCAGTCGGTCTGTCAGCAACCGATGGAGATCGCCGACAAGCTGGGCATCCCACGCTGGCACGACGCAGCCGTCCGTGAAGCGGCTCACGCGAGGCCTGGTCCATTATTCATCGCCGCTCCACACAGTACCTCCTTTGCGGACGTCGCGACAGAAATCTATCATGGCGCGCCTGACGATCTGGCCCGTCTCGGGTTCGCGATCGCTCATGAATTGGACCAGGCGTCACCGACAGCCGCGACTCTGAATCCCGCCACAGTCTCTCTGGTAAAGCGCATTGCCGCTACCCTGCGTCAGGCGAAGCGTCCCATCGTGATTTCCGGAACCGCCTGCCGGAGCGAAGCGGTGATTCAATCGGCCGCGAACGTAGCCTGGGCGCTGTGCAAAACAGGAACGTCGGCGAAACTCTGCTATTGTCTCCCGGAGTCGAACAGCCTAGGGCTTGCCATGTTGGGGGGCAAGAGCCTCGAGGATGCGTTCAGTGTCGTGAAAGACGGCGCGGCGGACACGATTCTCATCCTGGAAAATGATCTGTATCGCAGGGCCGATACCCAATCAGTAGATGCATTTCTCAAGGCCGCTTCGAAGGTGATCCTCCTCGATCACCTGGAACATGACACCACGTCCAAAGTCGATGCGTTGCTCCCTGTCGGCACCTTCGCCGAATCAGACGGCACGCTCGTCAACAACGAAGGACGAGCCCAACGTTTCTACCAAGTCTTTCCTGCCGAGGGGGACATTCAAGAAAGCTGGCGTTGGATACGAGAGCTGGCAGTCGTGTCCGAGCATCCGAGACAATCGGACATGGCGGCCTGGCACAAGCTGGATGACATCGTGCTGGCTCTCGCTGACGCGATCCCTGCGTTTCAACGCCTCACAGAGGTGGCTCCGCCGGAGAAGTTTCGCATGGTCGGCCAGAAGGTACCGCGACAGACGCATCGTTTCACCGGGCGAACAACTATGCATGCTCCGTTAATGATGCACGAACCCAAACCGGTCAAGGACTCCGATTCTCCGCTGGCCTTCTCGATGGAAGGGTACCTGGGTCAACCGCCCTCCCCGCTCATCACGCACTACTGGACCCCCGGTTGGAATTCGGTCCAGGCGTTGAACAAGTTTCAGAGTGAAGTGGGTGGGCCCTTACGACAGGAGATGCCGGGCGTTCAGTTGATCGAATCATCCGACAAGAAAACGGTGACCTATTTCACCGATGTGCCGGTGTTGTTTCAGGGTCGCGACGACGGCTGGCTGATTCTACCCTGGTATCAGATTTTCGGCAGCGAGGAACTGAGCGTGCGGGCCTCCGTCATGGCTGAACGGATTTCACAGCCGGTCTTGATGCTGCACCCAGACGATGCGGCGAGACTTCGAGTGAAGTCCGGGGAGCAGGTGGAATTCACGATCGGTGACCGATTGCACCGTTTGCCGGTGAAGCTGGCGACCGCGGCTCCTCGCGGAACCGCGGCGCTGGCCATCGTTCCCGGCTTCACCGATACCGTCCTCCCGACATGGAGCCCGATCATTCGAGCGGTGGAGCCATGAACGAAACCGCCTCGAAGTTACTGATTATCATCGGTGTGCTGGTCACGCTCTTGACTCTCAGCGCTCTGTTGATCTGGCTGGAGCGGCGGCTCCTGGGCTTCTGGCAAGAACGCTACGGCCCGAACCGCGTCGGCCCGTTCGGCTTGCTCCAAGTGGTGGCCGACATGATCAAGATCTTCATGAAAGAAGATTGGGTGCCGCCGTTCGCCGACAAAGTGGTGTTCGTGATCGCGCCGGCCGTGATCATCGTCACGATCCTCATGTCCTTCGCCGTCGTGCCGTTCACGCCGTCGATCGTCGTGGCCGATCTGAACGTTGGGCTGTTGTTCTTTCTGGCCATGTCCTCCCTGTCTGCCTACAGTGTCGTGCTCGCCGGCTGGGCCTCGAACAACAAGTACTCACTGCTGGGTGGGCTCCGCGCCTCGGCCCAAATGCTGAGTTACGAGGTCTTCATGGGCTTGTCGCTCATGGGGGTTGTGATGTTGGCAGGATCGTTTAGTCTTCAGGACATCGTCAAAGCTCAGCAAGGCGTCTGGTTCTGCATCCCTCAGATATTGGGCTTCGTCATTTTTTTGATCGCCGGTTTGGCCGAAACCAAACGAATTCCGTTCGATATCCCTGAGGCCGAAGCCGAACTGGTGGCCGGATTTCATACGGAATATTCCGGCATGAAGTTCGGCATGTTCTTCGTGGGAGAGTATCTCGGCGTTATCCTGATTTCAGCCATGATCACGGTGCTGTTCTTCGGGGGCTGGCAAGGACCCTGGCTGCCTCCGGTGGTCTGGTTCTCGATCAAGACCTTCCTCTTCATTTGTCTGTTTATCCTGCTGCGGGCCGCGCTCCCTCGTCTGCGGTTCGATCAACTCATGGGGTTCGGCTGGAAGGTCATGCTGCCGCTGGCTTTGGTGAATCTTGCGGTCACAGGTGCACTGGTGTTGGTCGGTCATCCGCTGGAGTGAGTCTCGACATGCTGAAACTGTTGAAAGGAATCTGGCTGGTCTTTCTTCACGCCTTCACGCGCCCTGTGACCGTGCAGTATCCGGAGGAGAAACCCTATCTGCCGCCGCGATGGAGAGGGCGAATTATTTTGTCCCGCGATCCGGATGGGGAGGAGCGCTGCGTCGGCTGTTATCTCTGCTCGGTCGCTTGCCCGGTTGGCTGCATCGCGCTCCAAGCAACGGAAGACGAGCATGGTCGTCGCTATCCGGCATGGTTCCGCATCAACTTTTCCCGCTGCATTTTCTGCGGGTACTGCGAGGAAGCCTGTCCGACCTATGCAATCCAGCTCACCACCGACTTCGAAATGAGCGAACACGACCGACGGAACCTCGTGTACGAGAAGGAGCATCTCTTGATCAGCGGAACCGGCAAATATCCGGGCTACAACTTTTACCGTGTCTCCGGCGTTCGGATCGGCGGGAAGGACAAGGGCGAGGCCGAGCACGAGGCTTCGCCCACTGATCTACGGAGCCTGATGCCATGACGGGAGCATTCTACCTGGCATCGCTGGTGGCGGCTGTTTCGACCGGGCTCGTGATCACCAGTTTGAACGCGGTGCATGCACTGCTGTACTTGATCGTGTCCTTTCTGGCAGTGGCCGTGGTCTTCTTCATTCTCGGCGCACCGTTCATCGCCATGTTGGAGATCATTATTTACGCCGGGGCCATCATGGTCCTGTTCGTCTTCGTGGTCATGATGCTGAATCTCGGACGTCGGGCGATCGAGCAGGAAGCGGGCTGGCTCACGCCGAAGATATGGATCGGGCCATCGATCCTATCGGCGACCCTCCTCGGGGAATTGCTCTATCTGTTCGGCTCCGGAATCCTGAGTCAGGCGGGCGGTATCACGGTTCAGGCTCCCAAACAGGTGAGCGTCGTGCTGCTTGGTCCCTACCTGGTCGGGGTTGAGCTGGCCTCCATGCTCCTGCTGCCTGGGCTCGTCGGCGCCTATCATGTAGGACGACAGCTGAAGAGCGAAGATGCCTGAGATGAACGCTGAGTCTCTGTCGATTCCACTGACCCAGGGCATGTTGTTGGCCGGGGTGTTATTTGCGTTCGGACTGATCGGGCTCTTGGTCAGACGAAACCTCATCTTCATGTTGATGTCGGTGGAAATCATGTTGAACGCCGCCGGGCTGGCGTTCATCGTGGCGGGCGCTCACTGGGGACAAGCGGACGGGCAGGTCATGTTTCTCTTTATCCTGACATTAGCGGCGGCGGAGGTGTCCGTCGGTCTAGCGCTGGTGCTGCAGCTCTACCGGCACTTCCAGACGCTCGATGCCGACGCGATGTCCCGCCTGTGGGGCTGACATGCTCAATCTCCTCTGGTTGGTCCCGACGCTTCCTCTCCTCGGATTCCTGGCCTTGGCCGTGGCCGGTGGATGGTTCTCGAGAAAGACGATCGCATTGATCGGAGTCGGGTCGGTGGGCCTGTCGTTGGCCGTAGCTGGACTCGTCGGATCAGCCTTCATCGGGTTATCAGGAACGGCTGATCGATCATACGATCAAGTATTGTGGACCTGGCTCCAGGTCTCCGGCTTCGGCCCGGCCATCGGCTTCCACTTGGACCCCCTGTCGTTGGTGATGATGCTGGTCATCACCCTGGTCGGCTTCCTCATTCATCTCTACTCCGTCGAGTACATGATCGAGGACGAAGGATACCGGCGATTTTTCGCTTACATGAACCTGTTTGTCGTCGCGATGCTCACATTAGTGTTGGCCGACAATCTGTTGCTCTTGTACCTCGGCTGGGAAGGAGTGGGGCTCTGCAGTTACTTATTGATCGGATTTTGGTATCGCGACCCGGCCAACGGCGCGGCTGCGCAGAAGGCCTTTATCGTGACCAGACTCGGCGACGTCGCGCTGGCGATCGGGCTGTTCCTGCTCTTCACGCATCTCGGCACGTTCAACATTCAGGATCTTATGACACGCGCAACCGAACAATGGCCGGTGGGCTCAAGCCTCGCTGCAATCGCGGCCTTCTTGCTGCTCGGTGGGGCGGTCGGCAAATCGGCGCAGCTCCCGCTGCAAACCTGGCTTCCGGACGCCATGGCCGGGCCGACACCGGTGAGTGCACTCATCCATGCTGCCACCATGGTGACCGCGGGCATGTATCTCATCGCGCGTACCCACGTCTTGTACAGTCTGGCACCGATTGCACAGACCGCCGTGGCCATGATCGGCGCCGGGACACTGCTGCTGGCCGCCTGCAGCGCTCTGGTGCAGCGAGACATCAAGCGAGTGCTGGCCTACTCGACGATCAGCCAAATCGGCTACATGTTTCTCGCGCTCGGGGTCGGAGCCTGGGGGGCGGCACTCTTTCATTTCACCACCCATGCCTTCTTCAAGGCCCTGTTGTTTTTGGCGGCCGGCGCCGTGATCCAGAGTCTCCACGAGGAACACGATATCTATAGAATGGGCGGCTTGCGGCAGGCGCTGCCTGTGACCTTCTGGACGTTCCTCATCGGCGCTGCCTCACTGGCGGGATTCCCGTTGGTGACAGCCGGATTCTACAGCAAAGATTGGATTTTGTGGGAAGCCTGGGCTTCGCCGCTCGGAAGTCCCTGGCTCTGGGGCGTCGGCGTGATCGGCGCATTCCTCACAGCCCTGTACAGTTTTCGTCTAGTGTTCAACGTCTTCTTCGGAGAAGCCAAGGCGGAAGTCGGCTCAAGACCCGGCTTGATGGTGGAGGGTCCGTTGATCGTGCTGGCTGCAGGTTCGCTGATCGCAGGATTCCTGGAGGTACCGAGGGTTCTCGGTGATGTGTCCCTGTTCAGCAAGTTCGTGAGCCCGGTTCTCCCGTCCTTTGAGGCGACGGCTTCGATCACGACTGAATCAGCGTTACAGATCATAACGATGCTCGCCGCCTTGCTCGGGATCGCCGTCGCGTACGTTCTGTTTTTGCGCCGTCCCGCCTTGGTCACGGCAATGACAGAGACGGCATGGGGAAGCACCCTGTCCCGATTTTGGATCGAGGGCTGGGGTTTCGATCGTCTGTACGACACATGGTTCGTACGTCCATTCCTCTGGGTGGCGCAGGCGAACAAGGACGATCTGATCGATCGAGTCTACGAAGGTCTGGCATGGCTGATCCGGCAGTTCTTTGCCGTCCTCCACCGGACACAAACGGGACAGGTTCGTTGGTATGCGGCGGTCCTCGCCGCCGGCTCAGTCGTGATCGTCGCCTTGGTGGTGCTCTCATGATCCTTGTCTGGCTGATCGGCCTTTTGCTTGCGACTGGTCCGGTTGCCTGGCTGCTCGACCGACGCGGATCGCAGTGGCCACGTTGGATCGCGCTGGGTGCGTTGGCGATCGATCTTATCCTGGCACTCATCCTCTGGACCGAGCGAGACGCCCACCTGTCGATCTCGAGCCAGGGAGTCTGGATTGCCGACCTGAGCGCACCCTGGATTCCTCGCTTCGGCATCACGCTTCATCTCGCGTTGGACGGTCTCAGCTTGCTCCTGGTGCTCCTGACTATTTTTCTCGGCATCACGGCGGTGGTGGCCTCCTGGACCGAGATTCGGGAGCGCGCCGGATTTTTTTACTTCAATTTACTGTGGGTCTTGGGCGGCGTGCTCGGTGTCTTCCTGGCCATGGACCTGTTTCTGTTTTTCGTCTTCTGGGAAGTGATGCTGGTGCCCATGTATTTTTTGATCAGTGTCTGGGGCCACGAGCATCGTGTATATGCGGCCGTCAAATTCTTCCTCTTCACGCAGGCCGGCAGCCTGCTGATGCTGATCGCCATTTTAGGTCTGACGTTCATCCATGCTCAGCAGACCGGCGTGGTGACGTTCGACTACCAGCAATTGCTCGGCACCACGATGGACCAGACCGTAGCCCTGTGGTTGATGCTGGGATTCTTCGCCGCCTTCGCGGTGAAACTCCCGGCCGTGCCGTTCCACGCCTGGCTTCCCGACGCCCATACCGAAGCGCCGACCGGCGGGAGCGTGATCCTTGCGGGACTGCTGTTGAAGACCGGCGCCTACGGTTTGATCCGATTCGCAGTACCGCTTTTTCCCGCCGCTGCTCAGGCGTTCGCGCCGGTCGCGATGGCGTTGGGCGTGGTCGGAATCCTCTATGGAGCGCTGCTGGCTTTCGCGCAGACCGATCTCAAGCGACTCGTCGCCTACAGCAGCGTCAGCCACTTGGGATTCGTGCTCCTCGGCATCTTTTCCTGGAACACCATCGCGCTGGAAGGAGCGGTCATGCAGATGCTCGCCCATGGGATCACGACCGGCGCCCTGTTCATCCTGGTGGGCGCGCTGCAGGAGCGTCTGGGTACTCGTGACATGCGCCGCATGGGTGGCCTATGGGCGACCCTTCCCAGATTCGGCGCCATCACGCTTGTGTTTGCGATCGCCTCCCTGGGGCTTCCCGGATCAGGAAACTTCATCGGCGAGTTTCTGGTGCTTCTGGGGAGCTATCGGGTCAATGTACTCATGACCCTGTTCGCCGCCTTGGGGCTGGTGGCCGCCGTCATCTACTCTTTGGCGCTCATTCAGCGGACGTTTCACGGTTCGGCCGGCGAAAGCTGGACCGCACCGGATCTCTCGACCCGATACCTGGTCACATTGGGCGCCATGATCGCCGTGCAAGTCTGGTTGGGGCTCTATCCGCAGCCGGTCCTCGACGCTGCAGGTCAGACCCTCCAGAACCTGCGCGGGTTCGGCGAGGCGATCGCCATGATCTCGAGGGGATAACGTATGGCCACGGATGATTTCATCGCGCTGCTTCCGCTGCTGGTGACGGCGCTGTCGTCGCTGATCGTGCTGCTGCTCGCGGCGTTTCATCGCGATCATGCGCTTGTCGCGGTCGTGACCTCGCTGGGGTTGACCGTGGCGTTCCTCACGCTCCCCGTTGCGGCCGGAGTCGCGCCTCGCCAAGTCACGCCGCTGCTCATCATGGACGCCTACGCGCTCTTTTACGCCGGGCTCATTCTGGTCGCGAGCCTCGCCGTGACGATTCTGTCCTACGGCTATCTTGAGAAGCAGGAAGGGCAACGAGAGGAATTCTACGCGCTCCTGCTGTTCGCGACCCTGGGAGCCATGACGTTGGGGGCCGCGTCGCATTTCGCCTCCTTCTTTCTCGGACTGGAATTGCTCAGTGTGTCTCTGTACGTCCTCATTGCGTATGTACGCACCGACGGCCGTCCGCTCGAAGCCGGCATCAAGTACTTGATTCTGTCCGGCACCTCCTCGGCATTCCTGTTGTTCGGGATGGCCCTGATCTACTTTCAGTCCGGCACGATGGAGTTTGCCCGCACCGCAACCTTGTTGGCCGGCTCGGTCGAGTTTCCTTCAACCTTCCTTGTCGGTCTGGTGATGATCATGACCGGGGTGGGCTTCAAGTTGGCCCTCGTGCCGTTCCATATGTGGGCGCCGGATGTGTACCAGGGCGCACCGGCTCCTGTGACGGCCTTTGTCGCGACCGTCTCGAAAGGCGCCATGGTCGCCCTGCTGCTTCGTTACTTCGTGGAGATCGCGGCCTTTCGCTCCGAGATACTCTGGTGGGCTATAGCGGGAATCGCAACCTTGTCCATGTTCACGGGCAATCTGCTGGCATTGTTGCAGAGCAACATCAAGCGCCTGCTCGCCTATTCCTCGATCGCTCATCTTGGGTATCTGCTGGTCGCGTTTCTGGCCGCCGGTCCTTTGGCGGTCGAAGCGGTGACGTTCTATCTGACCGCTTATTTCGTCACAACCCTCGGCGCGTTCGGCGTCGTCGGCGTCCTTTCCAAGCCGGGAAACGAAGCTGAGGCGATGGACGACTACCGGTCTCTGTTCTGGACCAGGCCGTGGGTCGCCGGGGTCTTCACCATCATGTTGTTGTCGCTTGCGGGGATCCCGCTGACGGCCGGCTTCGTCGGAAAGTTTTACGTATTCGCCGCGGGTGTCGATTCCTCTCTGTGGGTACTGCTCGTGCTGCTCGTCGTCAATAGCGTTATCGGCTTATTCTACTATTTGCGGGTGATCGTCGTCATGGCCGCCGATGGGCGCCGCGACGTTCGTCCAGGAGAGAACGCTCAAGCTCCACAAGTTTCATACGCCGACAGTCTGGTACTCGCCGCGCTCAGCGGATGCTTGTTCTGGCTCGGCCTTTATCCAGCCCCGGTGATCCGTCTCGTTCAGGCGATACAGAAGGGTTTGATCGGATCATGACTCGCGTGAACAACACAACCCTGCGACATCGGTGTCGATGCATGCAAAAGGAGATTCGATCATGGAGCAAGTGAACAGTATGGCCATTCAACTCGGAATGACTCCGCACTACCTGGATGCTCGTTGCCACGAGGCGCTCTATGAGGTCGACGTGGGGGTCAACGAAGTGCGTGGCCGGTTGGGTAAAGATGTTGCCCGTGAAGAACTCGTCGGGGTTCGAGGGTTGCAGATGGACACAACATGCATATCTTCGCAAGGAAGCTTCACTCATCGGTAGAGTCCGACTGGGAAGGCCGGCACCCATCGCCCACCGACTTGATGGATTTGGAATCCTTGAAAGTCTGCATACAAACCGAGTGCGAAAGGAGTAACCCATGAATGTCGTACGAATTCGATCGAAGAGGAAGCGCGGCCTTTCTTCATCGATCATGGTGGGCGTCGTGCTGGTTTTGTCCCTCATCTCATTCTCGCACACCTGGGCCGGAGGACCAGCCAAGACAGAGGTTTATCCCGGTCATCTGGTCCTGTTGCCTGGTGAACGGATCGTGCTCGGTACCGTGGAAGCGATCGAAGGCGAAATGATCAGAGTCAATGTCGGCGAACTGCAGCCTCGATTCATTCCAACCAAGGGAACATTGGAAAAGGGAGAGTGGTCGCTCAAGAAAGGCGATCGGATTGAGCTTGCGGTGAGCGCCGAGAATCTTGTGGTCGACTATCATCCGGTGAATGCGCCGGGCTGGCATCGTATCATCAAAGGGCAATTGGCCCAGCCTCTCATCGTCGGATATGAATGGGCCGTAATCAGAACGGACAACGGCAAAGAAGAAGCATTCCCCGTGCGACCGTTGGCCCGTTTGAAGGTGGCGGCGCTGCCGATCGGGGTTCCAGCATTGTTTCTGATCGGTGAAGCCGGCAAAATTCTGGATGCGACCTTTGCGGACGATGATTTTGCTCACCGGCGAGTCCAAGAATGGAAGCGATCGGTGCCCAAATCTTCTGATCGACAGCTCGATGCGACGCTGGTCGCCCCACCGGTCTTGATGGTGACGGTTCGCACCAAGGACGGAAAAGAACAGCATGTGGAAGTCCGGCCTTTTGTCGAGGAAAAGCTCGGCAACCTGCCGAAGGGGAAGTCGGTGATCTTGCTCTTGGATGACGAAAACAAGGTCACTGATGTGGCGATCCCGCCTGAGCCTCTACGATGACCATGGCGCATTGCATGATATGACGGGAGGGTACGGCTAAGATGGACCGACATGAACAGAGAAATCGACCCATGCAAGGCTTTACGACTCGGCAACTGCACGCCGACGGTCAGACGAAGCCCTTGAACGCCCATACGATGCCGATTTTTCTGACTTCCACGTTTGCGTTCGATTCTCCCGAATCCGGCGCGGATCTCTTTTTAGGGCGTCGCGCCGGACACGTCTATAGCCGGATGGGAAATCCGACGGTCGAAACCGTCGAGCGGGTGGTCGCTGATCTGGAAAACGGAGCGGCAGCGGTCGCCTTTGGGTCGGGGATGGCGGCCATTCAGGCGAGCTTGTTGAGTGTTCTGAAAGCGGGCGATCATGTGATCTGCGGGGAAGCGCTGTATAGTCCAAGCCTCCATTTGATCACGGAACGTTTGGCCGATTGGGGGATTACCTCTACGGTCGTCGATACGTCGGATGTGCAGGCCGTCAAAGACGCCATCCAGGACAAGACCAAGGTGATTTTCTACGAAACGCCCGCCAATCCCACGTGCAAGATCACCGATATCCGGGCCATCGCCGAACTGGCCCGCCCCAAAAACATCGTGACGATCGTCGATAACACCTTCTCCAGCCCCTACTTTCAACGACCATTGGATCTGGGAGCCGATATCTCTCTCCATAGCGCGACGAAATATCTGAACGGCCACGGCGACATGATCGGCGGCATCGCCGTGTCCGCCGCTGAACTGGCCGCCAAGATTCGCCTCTATCGCCGCGACACCGGGGGCATTCTCAGCCCGTTCGACGCCTATCTGCTGCTGCGTGGCATCAGAACCCTTTCCTTGCGCATGCAACGGCACCATGACAACGCGATGAAGCTCTTCGAATTTCTTGCCAGCCTTCCCGCAGTCAGCAAGCTGTACTATCCCGGCGATCCCAAGTTCCCCGGACACCATGTGGCAGCCAGGCAGATGACCGGATTCGGCGGCTGCTTCAGCTTCGAGTTGGCCCGTGGGTACGAAGCGGCCAAGCGACTGTTGAAAGAACTGACCCTCTGCACGTTGGCTGTGTCCCTGGGCACGGTCGATACGTTGATCGAGCATCCGGCCTCGATGACGCATGTCGCGGCGCCGGCAGACGTCATGAAGCGGCAAGGACTCACGAGCGGGCTCGTGAGGATCTCGGTCGGCTGCGAGGACATCGAGGATGTGATCGCTGATATCGAGCGTGCGTTGGCGATGATCTAAATATAGCGACATAAATAACGCCGCATAATAGACGATGAAACACAGTATTCATGCGGTGTTTCTGTCGAAAATGCGGCAACACTTAGCACGTCGTGTTTAACAGGCCGTGGAAAAACTCGGTTGATGCCAACAATATGGTTGGAAGTTTCCGTTCTGGCCTAACGCTGGAATAGCTTCGGGCTACTCAACAAGGCTGTCCAGTAAGGCCGCAGCAAGGATGTTTCCTGCGCCAGTTACCCCTGGCAACCAGTTCTCACTTCCCACAGCTTTGTATACAGAGATCCCGTCGGCCGTAGTTCGCTTTTCATCAGCACAACCGACTCTACTGCCAGCGAGCCCAATGAAATCGGCCGGTCCATGACACCGCTCTTGGCCAGAGCCTGGCCGACCTGGCGTTCTCCTTGCTTGATCCGCGCGAGCGTCAGGTGTGGGCTCAAGGACCTCCCTTCGGGCGCGAAGCCGAACGATCGGCAACCATCCTCCACGGCACGGTGCAGAGCCACTAATCGTTTCGCGTCATCACCCTGTTCCCACTGCTCCGACGGACCTACCCAAAGCACACGCGGCTGTTGAAGGCGAGGGAATAGGCCGAGCCGCTCGATCGGCATGTGGATAAGGCCATGGCCTGTCATGGCTCGTGCGACGGCCTCACGTAAGGGCTCGATCAGGTGTCCATCTGTGTCACCCAGGAACTTCATCGTGAGATGAATGGACGACGGCTGCACCCAGGTGATCCGAATGTCTTTTGAGGAATCACGGCCGAGTCGTTGTCTCAATTCTTGTTGAAGCAGCATGACCCGGTTGCGGAGATCATCTCCTAGTTCCACAGCAAGAAATGTCCGTATCATGCCTCTCCTCTGGCGATGAGCCATCGACGAAGCAAGTCGAGGGCCGCCTGAGCAGCACGCTGTCGAATGACGGACCGATCGCCGTGGAAGCGAAACTCTTTCGCCATGACGTCATCACCACCACCGTCGAGGCCGATGTAGACCAACCCGACTGGTTTGGTCTCTGTCGCACCGCCCGGCCCGGCGATGCCCGTGACGCTCAATGCCACCGACACACCAGCGTGATCTCGCATCCCTTTAGCCATGGCTTCAGCCACTTCTCGACTGACCGCTCCATGCTGCTCGATAAGACGCGCCGGCACACCGAGCATGTCCGTCTTTGCTTGGTTGCTGTAGCAGAGCGCCCCGCGATCGACATAGGCCGAGGATCCCGGTACTTGTGTGAGCCGGTAGCCAATGAGACCTCCCGTGCAGGATTCAGCTACCCCGACAGTGAGCTTTTGCTGCTGTAGCAATCGACCGACCGCCTCTTCCAACGTGCCCTGCCCTTCGGCATAAATCCAATCGCACAACCTCGTACGGACACCTTCCACCAATGACAGAAGAACGGCTTCCTTGATCGATCGATGAGCCCTCGTCGTAAGCGACACCAGCACTCCTGTCGGCGAGGCCAGAAGCCCCAGCGCAACCGGCGTCCGTTTCTGTATGAGTCCCTGCAGTTTACTATCCACGTCGGACTCAGGTAATCCCCAGGTATGAAAGATCACTCGTGTGATGGGATGGGGATGTGCCTGCTTCGATCGATCGAGTTGATTCGACAAACCTGGAATTACCGATTGCTGCATCATGGCTTGCATCTCACTGGGGACACCAGGTAGGGCGACGACACGCGCGTTCCGCCACGTCAGGACAAAACCAGGCGCGGACCCAACCAGGTTCGGCAAGACCGTAGCCCCTGACGGGATCAAGGCTTGTCGCAACTGTCCTCGATTCGGTATTCGCCCCCACTGAGCCAACCTGGCCCTCATGCTCTCGAACGCGTCTTTGCGGCGAGCCAGTCGGAATCCCGTTACCGCTGCGACGGCTTCTCTGGTGCAGTCGTCGACCGTAGGACCTAAGCCTCCGGTCATAATCACGATCCCGGCCCGACGACAGGCTGTTGTCAGGACTTCAGCAATGTCCGACTGATCGTCTCCAACAATTGTCTTGAACTTGACCTCGATGCCGATCCCGGCCAAAGCCTCTGCGATAAACAGCGAATTGCTGTCGGACCGGCCACCGACGATCAGCTCGGAACCGATTGCGATGGTTTCGGCGGTAGACATGCGCGCCGATGCTGTCATTGGCATACGCTAATCAATGTCGATGAAATTGAGCGAAAAGCGGACCTCTCCGCCGGTCGCAGGAAATACAATGATCGTTGTCTGCGCATGTGGATCGAAATCGGCATAGCTGAAAGTGGCGACGACTTTTGCCTGAAATTGTGGAGAATTTGGCCAGACCGAACTCCGACCGGCTTGACCATCGACCCGCACAGTAACAGGCTTGACCATCCTTCCTCCTTGGTCGAGGACGATATAACTGTTGACAGCAAATGAAGGACTATCGCCAAGGATCACCGTGCTCACAAGCATCGTCGAAGTCTCGGTGACTTGTGCGATATCAGCTGCGCTCGGTTCAAGCCCTCGTAAGGCCATGTGTGTGGCCAGGACCGACAATCCTCCGAGTTTCGTGACAAGAAACCCCGCGGGATGCAGATCATCGCCGCTTCCGAATCGAACATAAAACGTCTCGGGAGCTTGACGGCGCGCCGCTGCCTCCTTCCCTCGGTCGAGTGCCAGCTGCACTTGTGCCTGTGCCGGCTGCACTTCAATCGCGGCAGACGGGCAGGCGAAGCCACAGGTCCAGATCACCGCTATCCACAAGGCCCAGTACACAGGAGATTTCATAGGACTGCGAGTAACAGAACCCTGGTGGCCTGTCAATGAATAGTCTTTCAAATATTCTTTCCGCCTTGCTCTCCCGTTGACAAGACCAAAGGGGAAATGCTAAACGAAGAAGTGTTTCCTTTTAATCTACTAAAGGAACTTTGAAAGGAGTTTTGAATGTCGACCCCGGATACTCCTGCTGCCACCTCGACGCCTCGACGCCAGTATGTAAATTTTGTTTTTTATAAAGTGGACCCGGCCTGGCGGCGTCTACCGGAGGATGTGCGCACGCAGGGCAAACAAGAGTTTCTCCGGGCTGTGGAAGATTTCAACGGCAAGGTGCTGGTGGTCCCCTATTCCACCATCGGCATTCGGGGGGACTGCGACTTCATGCTGTGGCGTATCAGCTACGATCTCGACCTGTTCCAGGACATGGGCACCAAGATCCTCGCCTCCGGCCTCGGACAGTACCTCTCCACCCCCTATTCTTACTTGGCGCTGACCAAACGGTCCGTCTATGTCGATCACCACTCGCACGCGGGACAGGAAGGAAAACGTCTGACGGTGGTGCCGGGAAAGAGCAAGTATATCTTTGTCTATCCGTTTCTCAAGACGCGAGAATGGTTTCTGCTGACGAAGGCAGCACGCCAGGGCATGATGGACGAACATATCGAAGTGGGGCATCGCTTTCCGTCCGTGAAGCTGAACACGACCTATTCGTTTGGTTTGGACGATCAGGAATGGGTCGTGGCGTTTGAAAGCGACAAGCCGGAAGATTTTCTGGACTTGGTGATGGCGCTGCGGGAGACCGAGGGATCGCGATATACCCTGCGCGACACCCCGATCTTTACCTGCATCCGACGCAGTCTCAAGGAAACCCTCGACACCCTCGGCGGCTAGAGATCCGGATCAGCGCGAGTGCTAGGGTCTTCGGTCGTGACGATCGAAGACCCTTTGTTTTTTGGCGGCAACGAACTCATCGCACAGCGTCTGCCGAGCGTCTCTGCGGCTTTGACAGCCCGACGAGGCCTATGTTACCTGTACAATGTCACTTGCTGGAGTATCAATGGCTGATACCACCGCTCTCTACGCCGTGCGCTTTCCCGATGGCTCAGTAAGCCTCTACATCGATGAACAATATGCCCAAGAGCGAGGGATCGATCCTTCCCGGCTTGTGAGGGTCGAGATCCCAAGAGAAATGTTCGTCAGCGGCAGCGTACAGGACATCCGTGAATATGTGGCGCTCCAATTGGAACAGCAGCAACGCACCGGAACAGCATAGCTGGTGTGTGCGAAATCTTGAGAACGGTGGAGATTGAGGCTGACAAAGACATCATGCCACAAGCACTGGTAACCTCGCCGCTGACAACCGAGATGATTGAGGAGGTGATCGCAAACCTGCCGATCCAAGGCCGCATTATCCTCCGGCTCCTGTTGATTCAATACCTGGACATCACTCACGAGGAAATCCTCTATATGGTGGCTGACAGACCGGATCCTCGATGCGTGTCCGGCAAGAAACCTGTCACGACGATGACGCAGGAATCGATCACGGCGATGATCGACCGCCGGAATGAATACCGGCGGCGCGCGCGACTTCGCCGAGAACGAACATGGCTTCAGTGTGTTGCGCTCGACAATCAGGCTCATATGGCAAGGGCGCTGGCCGCCCGGGCTGCCGCGTTGCTGAGCGCGCGTGGAGTATCCTCAGAGACCATCGAACGACTCAGAACGCAAGCTCGTTCCGCCGTCCCAGCGACGACGTTGCGACTATTGGAGGAAAGTTGGGACCGAAATGAGATCCCTGCGGAGGAATATCAGAAGCATCGATTGGTCGTTGAGATGCAGACGCAACTTCGCTTTGCCGAGCGGTTCAAGAAACGTCTGGAGCTGGCGCAGCGTGAGCAGCGCACGTCGGATCGTACAACCTTGGCTGATCATGAGATCGGCCATATTTGGGGAATCCCGGCCGGCACCTTGGCGGCCCGCAAGGTGAAGTTCTTGGCACAGTATCTCACCCTTCTCCAATCCAAATGCTCCGGCGTTGCGGCAGAACTTGGAAACAGAGTCTCTCTTGATTTCTGGAATGAAACCATGCAGGTACTGTCTCGTACCTCCATCGAACGATCGATAGCCACCTATGATGGTCTTGAGGGGACAGAGTCGGCCTTGCTCGAAAAACTCACGGCCTATGCTCAGATTCGAATACCGGAGACCGTTGAAACGAAACTTTGGAATTCGCTCGTGTTTGGAGCCAGTTCCAACGCCATGCACAGCGAAACGACCCGGACATTGTTCGGTCTCCAGCGGCTGGTCTCTATACAAAAAGATTTGGACCACAGCGACGAGACGCTGGATGAAGAACTCCTCAAACGCACGACGCGCATTTCGAAGGAGCCGGAGTCGCTCACAACAGAGCACCAGGCCGGCCCCTCCGAACTGACTGAGCTGCAGCAACACATTCTTCGCAGTTTTACCGGAGAAGACAGCAGCGGCAGAGCTTCCGACAAATGGTAACCTTTCATGGTTGCCAATCACCGGGAGTTCGGTATAATTGCTCAGTCGCAATGACAACACAGCCTGCCATCCAACGAATCTCTTTTGCGTGGGCGGTTGTCTGCTTTCTTCTCCTTCTGCCCATGAGTCTGTTATCATCTCCAGCTGCAGCTGCAGGCCTGATCGAGATTGCAGAGCTTTTGGCACATCCTGAGCTGTACGACCATCAAGATGTCGTCGTCACAGGAAAGGTCATGAACGTGCAGTTGGCGACGAATCGTCAGGGTCAGCCTGCCTATGGCTTCTTGCTGCAGGACCAGGCCGGCACTCTCAAAGTCGTGAGCCTTGGGCAACTGGAAGTCCACGAGGGTGATCAAGTGATTGTCGAGGGTGTCTTCAGTCGCCTCAGACAAGTCGGCCGCACGATCGTCTACAATGAAATCAAGGCTCTTTCTGTAAAACCTCTGACTCGCCTCAATCCGGATTTCGTCGGCTGATTCGTCACATTCCTCATTTGCATATCATCCTTCCGACCGGTTTGAAATGCAAGAGACGTTCTCTCAGAAGCGGACGGAGCGCCGTTGAACATCTCGTCGAGGAATCACAGCTCGAGGGGGAACGTGATCACGTCAAACGATCGGAAGCGACCGGATTCTCGGTCATTTGGAAAAGGGTTGCTTGGGCATTCAGCGTGGAAGCTTTAAGATCCAAGTGAGCATCCGATCCGATATCCGATCGGAAAGAAGCCTCACCATAAGCGCTCGAAACTTTGCATCGGCTCCAACGAGATACCGCGTCTTGGGAGTCGGCGCGATCAACGCGTCTTCAACCGCTTTTGCTACCGCATCAGGCGAGATCGCTCGCTTCGACGCTTCTCCAACCACCTTCCTCACAGCGGCTACAATAGGCTTATAGAGCGTTCGAAGCTCAGCCTCCATCGCCGTCTCTCTCTCGGCAGCCTCTATGGCCGACTTGTTCCAAATGGGCGTGGCGATCGCACCCGGCTCGATAATCGCGACATGAATGCCCCATTGTTGAACTTCCAAGCGTAACGCGTCGGTAATCGCTTCCAGTGCGAACTTCGATGCCGAGTAGGGTCCCATGAGCGGCATCGTCGAGAGTCCAGCGATGGAACCCATGTTCACGATCCGGCCCCGTGCCTGTCGGACTAAGGGAAGAAACGTCTGCGTGACTGCCACCTGCCCGATGACATTGACCTCAAGCTGCTGGCGGAGGTCGGAGATCGGTACGGCTTCAAGCGGCCCCACCACCGCGATCCCGGCATTGTTGATGAGTCCGAATAATCCGCGGTCTCTCGTCGCTTCTAAAACTACCGCGTGGGATTTCTGAATGGCCGTCAGATCCGTCACATCGAGTTCCACCGGGACCAGCCGATCGGAACTTGCCTTTTGAAGGGACTCGCCGTCTTCCGGTTTCCGTACTCCTGCAAAAACGGCGAACCCCAATCGATCGAGATGCAGCGCACAGGCCGCTCCAATTCCTGTGGACGCTCCCGTGATGACCACCGCACGATTGTCTCCGATCGACATCTGATTCCTCTTGAATCCCGGTCGGAGGACCATACCAGGTTTCGAGCACCTTCATCTATACAATGAAACCGCTCGACGGCTCGTATAAACCAGTCTTCGGTGTATTCACCTGGCAATGGCATCAGCCGTTCGCAAGTCATTGCACCACCTATCGCGGAGGATCGCGACAATCTTGGTCTCGGTGAACTTCGACTGCGCACGGGAATCTCTTGGCTCAGTTGGCTATTCTGTCAGCAAGTTCTCCTCTGTGACTGTGTCAACTTACGGGGAGCATATAAACACTGTCTGTTGCCTCTGCTTTGTACTACAATAACACGCATTGCCAGGAGGACTACACAATGCGGTACCGCGTCGTTCTTGAACAAGATGAAGATGGGGTCTATGTAGCCGAATGCCCTTCTCTTCCGGGTTGCGTGAGCCAAGGGAACACACGGGAGGAGGCCTTGACCAATATCAAGGATGCCATGGCGGGTTACCTCGAAAGCTTAAGAATCCACAATGAACCGATCCCTCCGTCAATTTGGGAAGAAACCGTGGACATCGCACTATGAGCAAATTGCCTGTAGCGTCAGGCCAAGAAGCAGTTCGTGCATTGAAGAAGGTCGGCTATTTGGTGGATCACCAAACCGGAAGCCATATCATCTTGCGACAATCTGATCCTCCTTATCGGAGGCTCACCGTCCCTCATCACACCGAGCTGGCAAAAGGTACGTTACGTAGCATCATACGACAAGCCGGTCTTACGGTTGAAGAATTTAGCGCGTTGCTGTGACTGTGTCACAGCACACATCACCATTCAGGTCCCTTTTCTGCCGCGCACTCGGTGGACACCGGCCTCAATCTTCAGCTATCATCTGATTTCTTTTCAGTGATGTTGTGGCGGTGTAGCTCAGTTGGCAGAGCAGCGGACTCATAAGCCGCGGGTCACCCGTTCGATCCGGGTCACCGCCACCATACCGCATGAATACGCCAACATTATCGAACGGGGGACCGGGGGTTCCCGAAGGGGGTGTGCCCCCTTCGTGGGGAGCGTACGAGGGGGCTGGCCCCCTCAGTAAGAGCCGGTGAGGGAGGTTTCAGACCCGAACTGGCGAGGGAACCCGTTCGATCCGGGTCACCGCCACCAAATCAATCCCGCAACTTATGGCTCGGCTGCTCCTCACGACTCTTTCGCTGTCACGGTCGCAGTCACGGTAGGATCGAAGATCAACACATCGGCTCCTAGAATAGCGTCAAGTAGCGAGACAGAAGCAGGCCGTTTCTGTCGTGAGGAGCGATGATCTCCCCCTTGAACGTCTGTCTCAGAACCGTCCTGGCACTGTTTCTGCTCCTCACCCTCGGTTGCATCACACCCCCCGTTCCCGTCACTCCCGAACAAATCGCGAGTGCTGACTATGGGGCTGTCCCAGTCTCACCCGCTTATCAGGATGCCATCAAACGCTTGATGCACGGGATTCTGCTTGACCCGGACGCCGCTCGATATCAATTTGTCGGAGAGCCACAAAGAGGCTACGTGTATCTCTCAGGTAAGAAGCCGCCAGTGTTTGGGTACCTCGTGCATGTGGAGATCAATGCGAAGAGCATGATGGGCTTTTATGTGGGCAAGAAACCATATCGATTCCTTATTAAGAATGGATCACTGTATATGCTGCCTCCATTCGTCAAGGCGGAAGCGGTGCAGTAGGCTCTCTCAACAGAACCTCCCTACCTTGCAGATCTCTCATGATGCGAGGAGGCTGAAACCACACAGGACAGGTAGCGAAACAAATGTGACTTAGAAAGTTGATTGTACCGCTTCTGCCCTATTGGACATGGGGTGAAGGGGACCTGGCGATCAACCTACGACAAACTGCTTCACCAGCCCCGCCAGCGTCATGTTCTCGGCGATCACGTCGTGTGGAATCAGCAGATACTTCCAAGGTTTGCCGCCATTGGTGAGCGAGTGGGTCGTGGCGCGTGAACACCAGAGAACGGCGGCGCCTTTCTTGGCCAGTACCTCAGGGGAGTTCATTTCATTCTTGGCTTTTGGTTCGAGCATGTAAATGCAGTCTGCTGTTTCAGCCACGAAATCAGGCTGGTATTCATGCTGTGACACGCCCAATTTATAAAACATCTGGAATTGTCCGGAAGCGGGCCTGAACCACTTCCGCGAATCACGGTCAAGAATAATAGCGAGCTTCCGTTCAGGGTCAGATTGAAACTTGAGTTCTTTGAATAGGCACCGCTCAAACCCACCGAAAAGCATCTGGGGAATGCGCCCCTTGTCTTGAACCGTTTCACGAAAGTTGTGAACCGGCTCGCCTTCTTTCACGGTAAAAGCTGGCTTCTTGAGATCAGTAAAACCCGTCGTGACGACCACGTCATAGCCCCCAGCTTTTTCCCACTGGTGTTCTTGCATTTGCGCATGAACGAAGGCTGCAAGAGGCTTCTGGTGGTAGATGAGTACATTCCTGGTATCTTCCTCTGGCAGATACGACCGGAGGTGGTTCACCAATTGGTCTGCGATGTCATAGAGCAGATCAGAGTGCTCGTCGTAGCTAATGTCATCGAAGTCCACAAGGCCCCGAACGACATAATCTTCGAGCCGTTGCTCCGGCCGCATCTGTCCCCCGAAGCTCAAGGTTTCTTGCTCATAGGTCCGCAGATGCTGAATCAGGAGATCCCGCTCAACAGGCTGATAGTTGATGCTTGAACAATCCAGCGAAAAGGCATGAAAGCCTGTCGTGATCTCACCCTTCGGCACGATCAGAATCCTCGGAATATCGATCGATTGTTGCACGACCAGCTGAGCAGTCTTCGCGACGACCGATGCGATATTCGGAGTTGGAGCCATACCAGGCAAGGCCTGTTGGCTTGGGGTGACAGATTGCTTCACCTCTTCAACAATTTTGGCCTGAATCTCCGGCTTTAGAAGATCGGAAGAGGACGGAAGGTTTTCATATTTTTGGATGATCTTGTACACCGTCTGCGCAATCCCTCGTTCCAGCTCACCGGAAAAGATCGGAGTGGCTTGTGCGGCTCCACCAACAGCACCAGTGACAGAAGCCCCATGCAGTTGCTCCTCGATTTTTGACTGAGCCACGACGGTTTTCGTCTTCTGGAGGTCGGTTGTCGGATCAAGTTCCACCTTCGTCAATCGGATCACGGAGTCCGGCTTATTGGCCTCATCCACGATTTCCTGAAACCGGTCATGGGCCACGATGTTCAGCCGATCGACCGTGCTCACGCCGGTACGCTTACCATAGGGAAGCCGAAGACCACGGCCGATGGATTGCTCGATCAGTGTTCGCGCGTTTGCGGCTCTGAGCGGTACGATTGTGTAGAGATTCGTCACATCCCAGCCTTCTTTCAGCATGTTCACGTGAATCACGATTTCGGTGGGCTCATCCGGGCTTTCCACTGCCAGCAGACGCTGAACCATCTCGTCCTCTTCCGCACCGGTCTTGCTGGAGTCCACCTGAATGGCCTTGTCCTTGTAACGACCTTCGAAGAACTGGAAGGACTGGATCAACTGCATCAATTGGCTGGCATGGGTCGTGTCGCGGGCAATGATCAACATGAATGGCTTTACGATCCGCTGCCCTACCTGCCTCGCGTAGGTTTCCAGTTCCACTTTGGTGTTCTCGTGGAGGCGTATGCCGTCTTCCAGTTTGATCTGTTCGAGCTGTGCAACGTTGAACTGACTCGGATTAAAATTCTTCTGCGTCACCACAGCCGGCTCTTTGACAAAGCCGTCAGCCATCGCTTGAGATAATTGATAGGTGTAGATCACGTTCTTGAACCACACCGGCCCTTTGGATGATTCCACGAACGGAGTCGCTGTGAGTTCCAGCCCAAGAACCGGCTTGAGGTCATTGATGGCCCGGACACCGGCCGAGGCCCGATACCGGTGCGACTCGTCCATGATGAGAACGAGATCTTCAAGTCCTGCCAAATACTCGAAGTAACTCTGGCCGATGTACTCCGAGAGACGCTTGATCCTCGGCGCTTTTCCACCACGGACTTCAGAATTGATCTTCGAGATATTGAAGATGTTGATGTGCACTTCTTGGCCGAATCCAGGTAGAGAAGTCATGCGAGCCGCCACGCCTGATTCATAGTTGTCACCGGTGATAATGGTCGGCGGGTCCGTGGCAAATTCGGCAATCCCGGTGAAGACGTACTTCGACGTGTTGGGCGTAAAGTCGGTGATCAGCTTGTTGTAGATCGTCAGGTTCGGGGCCAACACAAAGAAGTGATTGATTCCATGCGCAGCGTGCAAATAACTGATGAAGGCTCCCATGAGGCGAGTTTTGCCGACTCCGGTCGCGAGGGCAAAGCAGAGCGAGGGAAACTCCCGTTCAAAGTCGGTGACGGTCGGAAACTCACTCTTGATCGCCGCCAGCGCCGTGGCGATATCCGCCCCCTTCTTAGGCGAAACAACCTCCGTCACGCGATCGAGAATCTCCAGCGATTGCCGCTGCGGTGGCCGCAGACTCAACCGACCGGCAATGGCATTGACGTGGCGGTTCATTGAGACTCCGCCATCCTAACTAGCTGAAGCAAGTTTCTTGGGTCGAGTCTCGAACTGGAAATCCATTAAATTAACCGGATGAGGCCTCTTCGAAAGATAGAGCACTTCAATGCCGACCACTTGATTGGCGTCGTCGTAGTCGACAATCACGCCAGGCGCCACCTCTTCTGACTCTTCCACCGGGACATCCACCAATTGGAGATGCAGCGCATCAGCTTCTTCATCCACCTTGAGTCTCATAACCGCCTCCTCATCTTTCGATCAAAATAAAACGTGATGATCCGTAGTGGATTGGTGCCTTTCTTGACGATCACGCGCAATACCCGTCCATCATACTCTTGAATGCGTCCCAGGCGATGCTCTAGTTCGGCATCGACAGAGTCCGGCTCCACACGCTCAGGATGTTGCAAAACCCGTTCAATCCATTCGATCCGAATGATCGGGCGTTTGCGCAAGCTCTCCCGGGCGTGATCCGACAGCTCATAGAACTTCCCATCCGCCATCAAGAGAATTCCAATCCTTGCTGCCCCGGTGGAGGTGGAGCCTTCGGCAAATTCTCGATCTTCAGGCTGTAATCGTCATGGCCCCATTCGCAGCGGGAGAGGACGGTCTTCGGAATCTTCTTGATCGTGAGATTGGGATACTTGCCGGGCTTGCCACGGAAGGCGGAACACATCACCAAGAGCGTCCGCTCTTCGCCCACTTCATCACTCAAGGCCTGCAATTGATCGTGGTTCAGGTTCTGCGTGGTCACATAGATGAAATCCCGTTCCGTCGAATGACCCTGTTGCCAATAGACGGCATCACTCGGCGCATAGGTAAACCCTTCCAGCTTGCAGACCGCTTGAGCCAGCATGGCGGGGTTGTAAGCCTTGTTGATGACCCAGTTGCCCCACTTATCTTTCTCCAGCAGCGACGGCGCAAGGTGGTAGTAACGGAACCCTCCGCCGCCTTTCCAGCCAACTGCCTCAGTGATACCACCCTTGTCTTCGCCATCGATGACTTTCTTGAGCCGGGGAATAATGTGCGTATGACAATGCTCGCCCAATTCGACCATGATCCAGCGCCGGCCCATCTTGTGGGCGACAGCCCCAGTGGTGCCCGAACCAGCGAAGGAGTCGAGTACCCAGTCGCCCTGATTAGATGCAATGTGAAGTATTCGCTCAATCAGTCCTTCGGGTTTGGGAGTAGCAAATCGTTCTATGTCGGGTAGGAGCTTGTTTAGGTGATCACGTTTCGCCTGCTGGTTGGTCCCAACTTCATCAGCCGACCACCATGTCCGAGGTGCAACGCCTTCGCGCACTTCGGTTAAATATCGTTTGATGATTGGTAATCGATCCCCATCAGCCCCGAAATACGCTCGGCCTTCGGCGCGAGCCTGTTCTAGGGTTTGAGGTGAAAAAGCCCAGTATCTTCCCGGTGGCGGCGTTACAACACGACCAGAGGGCAAAGTTACGGGGAACCGCTGTTTTTCCGTACCACTTTTTGCCGTGCCATCATCTCCCTGCCGCCATGCACCGCGCGGATCATTATCGAGATTCTTGAAGCGTCCTATCTGAACCTCGGAGCGGGGAAGAAGGTTTCGTGAATCGGACCAAATCGCGTGATCTTTCGAAAACACGAGAATGTTATCATGCGAAAGAGAGATGTCCGCATCACCTCGACCACCTTTGTCCTTCTCCCAAACGCAAGTTGCAACAAAGTTGGTTCGGCCATATATCTCGTCACACAGTACTTTGAGGTAGTGTGCCTCATTGTCATCAATAGTAATCCAGAGTGAACCATCGTCAGACAGCAGCCGTCGCATGATTTCTAGGCGATCACGCATCAGAGACAGCCAGATGGAATGTTCAACTCCGTCGTCGTAATGTTCGAACGCACTACCTGTGTTGTACGGAGGATCAATGAAGATACACTTGATCTTTCCGGTAAACTCTTGCTCCAACGCCTTGAGAGCCAGCAGGTTGTCGCCGAAGATGAGCCGGTTGTCGAAGATGTCGTGGTCGGTGACGCGGTGCGCCGCGTGATAGGACCTCTCCGGGTCCTCCAGCAGAATCCGCGGCTCCAGCTTCGGCCGGTTCTCCTTCCCGATCCAGGTGAGCTCGAGTTTTGTATTACCCTTCATCGTCTACAGTTCCTAGATCCGCTCCTGGATAGATTAGAGGGTACAGCTCAAGATCTCCGCACGAACATTGCCAATGGCTTCCAGAAGGCCTTCGTGTTGGGAGCCTTTGACAGTTCTGGCAAATCAGATTGTCCGCCAAAGAAAGCACCTGCGTGCAAAATGACCTCACGTCTGCATCACTGACCTCGCTCCCCAGCGTTGCGAAGTGACAACCTACGGAATTTCGAACCCAGCTACTTCCCGTAGTGGTCTCAATCAGAGGTTCCAACGCTAGATCTGCTTTTGCTGCTCCATTGGTAGGTGGCTTTCGCGAGCGCAGTTCTTTTCCCAATTTTGAGTCAATTCCTTGGGCTAACTCGCCCAGAGTGTACTCGTTGCGAGTATTTCGTGGCACACGGCATCTGTATTTCACAGTGAGAAAGTCCAGCAAAGATTCTAAAATGATTCCGGCCTTAGAGGCAGCGACCTGACGATCGGATGGCCCTTTTCTTAAGATATCCCGTAGCTCTGAAATGGCAGTCTTGAACTCGCCGACGTGAAGACCGCGCTCCAACGTCCAAGGACCGAGTTCAATTAACTGAGTGTTGGCAGTCGGTCCTCTTGCCCACCGATAAATGTCTCGCCAAGGTCGATAGTGGGTGGTCACAAAGAACTGACTGTAGTGAGAGGCCTCCTCGTGGAGAATCTTCATAAATCTGGTGAGGTGGGGACTATCGATCGAGGTTAAGACATCATCAAGTATGACTATCGTTTTGTCTGTCTTAAAGAATTTGGCTAGAGCTAGGAAGACACATATGCCTAGGGTATCAAGATGCGATTCGCTGTAATAAGCCTGTGGCGGAAGATCTGATCCATCGTAGAATTGTGCATCGAACTCTAAAGAGCCAATGGTATTAGGTTTGAGATAGAAGCTGACTTTGCCGATGTCTTCTCCAGGATGAAGCATTGCATAGAGCCGTTCCACTTCACCGGATATGTTCTTCAGAATCTCCTCAACGTAGTCTTTTCTTTCTGTTGATACAATGTTAAGAATGGCTTTCAGCTTCTTGAGAAGCGCCTCGAGAGAAGCAGCCTGAGCCTGCTTCTGTTTCATCGTCTCAAAATAACTCTTAATTGCATTGTGCTGGTTAACTGATTTCTGGTCCGCATCTTTTCGAGACTGAAGAAGAGTCCTGCATGGGAAGATCACCTTCCACAGTTGCCTTGCTTGTCCCTCAGTGGATTCAGAATGACCTGCGCCTGATAATAGACCACTGAAGTCCTCCCACTTGACACTCAACGTTGTAATTTCCCCTAATGTGCTACTCTTGATGCTCGAGCCGAGGGTCTTTAACTTTTCGCAGGCCTCTTTCTGAGTTTGGTCTAGAAGGGATGCCTTTGCATGCAGAGTCGTCTTTGCAGTTGAGACCTTCTCCATCAGAACTCTGATCTCTTGCATCTCCTTGATTCGATCCTTTAGGCGCCGGACCAGGTCAGCAGACGTAATTAGCTGCTCGCATACAGGGCATTGGCTTATTGTTGGCCTACCCTCTATGTAGGCCCTTGCCTCATCTAGCAATTTCAGCAATTCAGCATTTTGCTGCGCCTGTTCCGATTCAGCTTTCTTCAGTTTATCTTCCTCGTCTCTTAGCGATTGTTCTGCCCCTTTGTGGGCCGTCCGGGCAGAGTCGAGTGATGGGAAGACAGACTCTCCAAGCTTAAACGCTGACTCTAACTTTTCAATCTCCTTGACCTGTGCCTGAAGCTTCGTGATGTCACAAGATGATTCTTTCTCTGCCCAAGCAATAGCATCTGAGCCTGGCTTGCCTTCTTTCATCCATAGATTTTCCAAGCCATCTTTTGCCTGGGAATATGCACGGGTACTTTCGTCGAACGACTTTTGTGCGGACTTAAACGCTTCGCGCAAACCTTCTTCGGATTTCTCGATATTCGGTATTGCGATGAATGTCTTCAATTCTTCGAAGCGATCTTTCGGTCGGGCATCGATAAGTTTAAGGATTGCTTTGCGTCGAAGAATGCGAGCGTCTGGATAGCCACTGTCGGGCGTAACTTCAGGGCCGTCCTTCCCGAAAACAGCAACCCATGATGACGAATCAGTGCTCAGGGTTATTTTGACCCCAGAGGCTGTCAATTTGAACGAAGGAACGTATTTCTTCGGCGATTCTCCAAAGTGGTAGTTTTCAAGGGAACCGTAAGTCCCATTGCAGAGAAAGTCGAATGCATCGGCAATGGTTGACTTGCCCGTTCCGTTTTCCCCAAAGATAAGAGTAACTGCCTTAGTAGTATCGAACGTTATTTCGACAGGGACCGTTGCTCCTCTGAATCCTGCCATTGAGACCTTAGTGATCTTCATCGGTTGCCTTTGCTTTATCCGTGAGATCTAGCTCAATCGCCAGTTTCCAGTCCTCTGCAGATAGTTTCCCAGCAACGAGTTGTGGTTTAAGTTTCCTGAGTGCAGATTCTGACAAGAGCTTCTGCTTGCGAAGTTGTTCAATGATTCGATCTGCTACTTGTTCATCTGGCTTGCTCATTTGAAGTATCCCTGCCGAAGGCCAACTATTCTCCTGGCTCTCTCGGTGGTGCGTTCAAAGCTCGGATGTCCAGTCCTTCGATCTCCTTGAGAGATTTTCCGGCGATACCCTGGAGATCCCCATACATACCAACAGTGGCCTGCATCACTCGTTCAATCTGCTCCTCACGTTTGGCCCATTGTTTGATGATGGCTTTCTTCTCTTTATCGAGATCCTCTTGCATGGATGAGAATGCTTCGACAATTGCTGAAACCCGATGTCGGAAGCGCGGGCCGGTTAGATATTGGTAAATCATTTCGGTCTTGGTGTGCTGCCCCTCGGAGGCTTGACGGGCTGAGGCGACTTCGATCAGCGTGTGGCGGAGGGTGACGGCCAGGGGGAGTATGGTCCTAGGATGAGTGACCCAGACGCCTTCGACGACACCAAAAGTCTCGACTTCTTTCGGGAGTGATTGGCTCACAATGACCGCGATCTCCGCTTTGGCCGTCCGTTGGTCCTCACGGAGCTTCGCGAGCCAGCCATCGCTCCAGTTCTTGGTGCGCTTCGATTCCCAGATAATGGTCCCGCAGGGCTGCCCGCCAGGCCCGACAACATGCTGGAGCGCGTCACCACCATGTTCGCCTTTGGGAACCGGTTCTATCGTGTCTCGTGGAAACTTTGCCCGCAACAAGGCTTCCAGTTCGAGCTCCTGCACTTCCCCCTGAAGCTGCTGCGAGCCCTGCTCGGCTTTTCGCTTGAGCTCCTCAATCTGCTTCTGCATCGATGCGATCGTTTGCTCTTTCTCCAATACTTTGAGCTTCAGTCCCTCCTCGGCTTCTTTCTTGGCCTGCTCCCTCGTCGCGGCGAGCCCTTCCTGGACTCGTTTTTCAACGGTCAGTTCCAGTTCACGCTTGGCATCGTCGAGTTCGCGTTGCTTCCGAAGGAGATCAGCCTGTACTTTCTGAGCCTCGACCAGCTTCGCGTCGCGTTGCCTGATGACTTCCTGTAGGTCGGCGAGGTCTTTAGCCTTTTGGTCAAGATCTGTCTGCAAGACGAGCTTGGCCTTCTTCGCTTCCTCGATGGCAATCTTTCCGCGCTCGAGTTTGAGCTTCTCAGCCACCTGCTCCTCGAGTGCCTGCTGCGCTTTAGAGAGTGTTTCTTCCCGCTCCCGCAATGCGGCATCGCGTTTCGCCACATCGGCATCTTTCTGGACGAGGCGCTTCTCGTACTCACGTCGAGTGGACTCGATCAGCGGTGCTGCGAGCGACTCCGTGAGCTTGATCTCGGTCTTACAACTTGGACAGATGATGGTTGGTTCACTCATAACCCCCCACGCCCTTACCGTACCTGCCAGCGAACAGAAAACAACTGCTGCGAGCTTACCTTTTGTTGCAGCTTTCCCTCAATCTCATTGATCAGTTGCTCGCGCCGACGGTCAATTTCTTCTCGGGCGTCACGCAATAAACACTGCTCACTCCCGCTTCGCCTTCAGCGCCTTCATCCCTTCCACTGTCAGCCGATACTTCTGCAACCGGCTCTGTGGCTTGTCGGGGATGGTCATCTCCAACCAGCCGGCGGCAAGCAGGCGCTTCAGGTAACTAAGCCGGAAATGCTCGCGATCCTTGATGTCTGCCGCGGTTTGGAGCGCCTCTCGCGTTTGCGGTCGCTGCGCAGCCTGCAATACCTTCGCCACTTGCGGGGTGACTTGCGGGGTCACCTGCGGGGTCACCTGCGGGGTCACCTGCGGGGTGACTTGTTGGGGCCCGGCGACATTCACACGAAACGTCACGACTGCGGCGCCTGTGATTTCCTCGAATGTCGGGGCAGGGATTTCCGCCTCCCGACACATGTCCACCACTCGATTCGTGCCGCGACCCCATTTCTCGATCAGGCCGGTGCGATGAAAGATGTCGGCGATGATCGGATTGCGTTGAACGGAAAGATGCTGCCTCGTCAATGACTCCGGCGTGATGCCATTGGGAAAAACACCCGCGCTCCAGATCTCCACCCGGTCGTCGAAGATCGCCAAAGACACCGCCCCTCCTGCTATGGCGTAGTCCCGGTGTATGAGTGCGTTGACCATGATCTCGCGCATGGCATCGGGAGGAATGAGGGGCGTTTCGATGCGTCGCATCTGTCCCGGCACAATCTTCGCCGGAAGGGGGAAGTGCCGCTGGCAAAACAATTCCGCTTCTTCCAGCAACTTGAACGCGGGCCCTCGGAGCTGGCGCTGATCGAGAAATTCCGTCTTGTCGGCACCACGGAAACGCGCCATGCGCAGTTCACATTGGGGATAGTCCGGCAGGAACGTCTTGCCGAACAGCACGACGGCGGCCTGAAGGATCTGCCCGTTCTGCCGCAGCCCCAACCGATCGAGCACGTCCGACAGGCTCTTCCCCACCGGCCCCACCAATCGTCCAACGGATCGAGCGATCTCGACAATCCTGAACACCTCCTCACGATCGATGTCTTTCAGCGAAACCCCGTGCGCGGGCTGATTCTCCCACCGCCGCTTGCTATGGGATCGTTCGAAGAGCAAGTGCTCATAGCGATCTTGCGACATCTTCCGGGTGGTATTGCCGACTCGCTCATAGGGCCGTCCTTCGAAGGTGAAGGGGATCGCGTCCGACGTACCTTCACTCCGCAAGACCAGCACAGCCCGGCCTGCCTCGGTCTGAATGCGTTCAACCGAGATGTTGACGGGTGGTTCGAACCGGTCCATCGCCTGGGCAATCTCCCGGAGGGTTTGTTCGGTGGCGTGCTGCCCTTCCGGTTTCCCATCCGGTCGTACTCCAAACAGGACCATTCCACCCGATCCATTCAGAAAGGCACAGACCGTCTGCAACCCCTCGCGTAATTCGCCGGTGGATCGCTTGAACTCCAACGTCAGCCCTTCCCCCTCCTTGAGAAGTCGGTTCAGTTCCTTGGAGCCTGCCGGTGCCCTTGGGATCATTTCACTGTCCATCGAATGATAAACAGCTGCTGCGTACCTACCTTTTGTTGCAGCTTGCCCTCAATCTCGGCAATGAGTTGCTCGCGCCGACGGTCGATCTCGTCTTGGGCATCGAAGAGGGCCCTGCGGCGCTTGCCTCGTTCGGCTTCGATCGCCTTGATCTGCTTTTGCCCGGCGAGCTTTTCTTCCAACGTGAGCGCGGCAACAGCGGCTTTCCGGGTCTCTTTGATCTGCCGGTCGAATTCTTTGATTTCGCGTTCTAAGCCCACCTTCAGGTCATCGGCCCATGAATCGAGTTTGTCGACTTCGACCTCAAAGAACTCTCCGTTGCGTGTTGATATCTGGCGGCGAATAGTCTCCTGACGCTCTTCCGCTCGGGAACGCATCGTCGGATAGTCAATCGAGGTGGTCACAGGTTGGGTAACAGTTCCCGGTAGGGAAAACAGCCGCTGGATGACTTCCTCATCCAAGACTTCGCCCGTATCGGTCACTCCCGTGCAGATGAGGTAGTCCTCTACTTGGTCCAGTGCCTCTACGGTGAAGAGTGACACATTCAACACTCCAGATTTGCCGATGAACGGCTCGACCACACTGACTTTCCCGTCATGCTTGCCATACTCGAAAGTCAGCTCTGCTGATTCCAAGGCACGATCTTTCGCTTGCATCAATACATGTTCGGCCAAAGGATGAGCGAGTCGATACAGGTGGGCTTCTCCTGTCCGACGAGGGAGTTCATACAGTCCAAGCGGAATGTCGCCTTCGAACGGACAGGACTTCAGCTTGAACGAGGAATCCGTGAGAAAGTCTGCGTGGTCGCGCAATTCATAGCGTGTCAGCTGCATCAAGATACGTTCGTAGCGATTCAGATAGAGCCGTGAGTGTTCGTCGCTGACGCGGAGCTTCTCCCGCACTTCGTCGTCAAAGTGCTCGAACAGGAGCTGTCGGGCGCGGGTCATGGCTTCATCAATCTGGGTGCCGAGTTCGCTCTGTAACTGGTCGAAGGAGGTTTTGATTTCCTGCGGAGTACGGCAACGCTGGTAGATGTCGGCAATGCGTTTCTCGAAATCCACGCCGGACTCGATCGCGCCCAAGACTTCGTCGCTGGCGCCAAAGACTCCTTCGAAGAGCTGGAACTTCTCGGATAGTAGGCGGAAAACATGCTGGTCAGCTTCGTTGGTCTGATTCAGGAAATTCACGACCACGACATCGTGTTTCTGCCCATAGCGGTGGCATCGGCCAATGCGTTGCTCAATGCGTTGCGGGTTCCACGGAAGGTCATAGTTGACCACGAGGGAGCAGAATTGAAGATTGATGCCCTCGGCTCCCGCTTCCGTGGCAATCATAATCTGGCCCTGGTCTTTGAAGTAGTCCACGATAGCGGAGCGCATATCGGCGGAGCGAGAGCCAGTGACCCGGTCTGTGCCTCGATGACGTTCAAGCCATGCCTGGTAGATCTGTTTCGACTTCTCGTCGTTGTTTGCGCCGTTGAACAAGACGATGTGGTCTTTCCACGGACTGTCCGCGAGAACCCGAAGCAGGTATTCCTGGGTTCGTCTGGATTCGGTAAAGATGATCGCTTTCTGAGCCGCTCCGAGTTCTGCCGCCTTCCCGAAGGCTGTTCGCAACGCGGTGAGGAGAGCCTGCCCCTTCGCGTTGTGGGTGATCGAGACGGCCAGTTTACTGAAGCCTTCAAGATCCTCGATCTCCTGTTGAATGGCCTTGCGATCCGCTTCGCTCAGGGGTTCAGATGGGGCCTCTTCCTCCTCCCATTCGTCTGCGATCTCGTCCAGGGCCTCGAAGTCCTCCTCCAGCGCTGCTTCCAGCGGATTTGGTCCGTCAGCCTGTCGAAGCCGTTCACGAAGGCGGGAACTCATGGAATCCAGCGCGCCAGCGATTGCGAAGGAGGAGGAGGCCAAGAGCTTGCGAAGCACGAGCGTCATCAGAGACCGTTGACTCGACGGGAGCGCTTGCAGGTTGTCTCGCCGGAGATAGTCGGACACCAGATGATAGAGCCGGTCTTCGCTCTCCGCCGGCGTAAACGGCTGCACCATAGGAAGGCGCTTGGTATAGCGCACATAGGGCAAGACTTGGCGACGCAGGGTGCGCTTACAAAGCGGTTGTAGCCGGGCTTTCAGGGTGTCGAAGGTCGCCTGGTTGTGCAGATTTGCAAACTGGTCTTTAAAGCTCTTGAGGTCGCCGAAGATACGGTCGTCGACCACACTCACCAACCCATACAACTCCAGCAGCGAGTTCTGTAGTGGGGTGGCGGTAAGGAGCAGCTTCAGCGCGTCTCTGAGGGCATGCTTCAGCGTATTGGCGATGATGTTGGTCGGTTTATAAACGTTTCGTAGACGATGGGCTTCGTCGATCACAACCAGATCCCAGCGCATGAGGCTGATCTCGGCAGCTTTTGATCGCGCGAACTGGTAGGAGCAGATGATGAGATGGTCGCATTCGAAGGGACGCACAGAGCCCTGTCGGACCGTAGCGTTATAGGACTTCGTTTCCAGAATCCGGCACGGCAAGAAGAATTTCTCTTGGAGTTCCTGATGCCACTGTTTGCGGAGATTGGAGGGCGTGATGACAAGGACGCGTCGCTTTCGCTCTGCCCATTTCTGCGCGAGCACCAGCCCGGCTTCGATTGTCTTTCCTAACCCGACCTCGTCGGCGAGCAGGGCACCTTTGGACAATGGCGATCGGAAGGCAAACAGCGCGGCTTCGATCTGATGGGGGTTCAGATCAACCTGAGCGTCGACAAGAGCAGAAGCAAGCTTCTCGATACTGTCGGACGGACAGCGCTTAGTGAGTTCGTGGGCGAAGAGCTTGGCCTGGTAGGGAGTGAGGTTCATGCCAAATAAACCTTCAGTAAGACCATCCTCCCGCCGCAGAATACCGCCATTCGCAAACGAAGTCATTCCATCTCTATTTTGGCGATCAAGACTCTTTCTGATCTAGCACCTTTCCTTCACCACAAACCTCCGCTATTCCGGCATCCCCAACTATCTCACCACCGGCCGGCCCGGGGCGTTATTGCTTCGATACCTTGGTTTCTCATTCGTTCGTCGCGTATAGTCATGAAGGTCACATCTGTTGAGAAATGCGCCCATGCACCCCAAGCTTCGAAGAGCTTATGATGGTGAAATGACAGCGGCGATCAGCCAGTACTACGCGGGGGACCTTCAATTGGCATTTTCCCATCTTGAGCGGGCGCATATTTTAGGACAATCGTTTCCGATTGAACATGCAATAACCCACTGGTGGATGCTCAAGGTCGGTTGGAGGCGTCGCGATTTTGTAGAAATTACCGGCCAGATTCCGAGGATCCTGGGAGCACTATTGTTCTCTCTGATTTGGGTTCCGATTGGTAATAGTGGAGGCGCCCGAGTACCCCCGTTCAAATCCATGCCGATCCCGGCTTGGATAGCATCGGACTTGGCCCCTGTCCGTTTCAGAGCAGCGACAAGAATTCGTCCACCGTCAGTCCAGCGTTCCGAATCAGAGCCCGGAGTGTCCCGACGGAAAGTTCTTTGTGCTGGGGAATCGAAAGATTGACCCGAACATTGGTCTTCACCATCACGACGTGACTGCCTACCTGACCTATTTGTTCCCATCCGGCCTTATGGAAAGCCTTGACTGCCTCTTTCCCAGAGATATTGCCTAATCTCGCCATCCGCTAGACCGCCACCACAATTGATCCTTGCCCGGGCTTTGAGGGAAGAGCCTTCATCGCCTTCTGATCTTCGGCCCACAACCATGCGGTGATAGCTTCCTTGATGTTGTCGAGAGCTTCCTTTTCATCCCTCCCTTGAGAAACACAGCCAGGAAGCGCCGGGCACTCTGCGACAACCCAGCCGTCTTCCGTCTGATCTAACGTCACGTGGAAAATCATCGCGTTCTACCTCCTTCCCAACATTCTGATGACCTTAATACATATCACGAACGTAGCCAACCGTCCCACCGTTATTCCCTCAGCACCTTGGTTTCCCGCGCATTCCTAGCTACAGTGAGGATACTTGTTTGATGGACACATGACCCATGCACCCCGAGCTTCGACGAGCTTATGACGCTGAAATGACGCCAGCGCTCAACGAGTACAATGCCGGTCACCTCCAACCCGCATTTTCCCATCTTGAGCGGGCACACATCCTGGGACAATCGTTCCCGATTGAACATGCGAAAACACATTGGTGGATGCTCAAGGTTGGGTGGAGGCGTCGAGACTTCGTAGAGATTATCGGTCAAATTCCCAGGATCGTTGGGTCACTGCTTTTTTCACAGATTTGGGTACCGTCCGGCAATACTGGAGGCGCCCGTGTCCCCCCGTTCAAATCCATGCCGATCCCGGAAGACCTTCAAATCCTGCTGGATAAATACGGACGCGGCGCCAAGGCTTGAGCCGCCTCTGTTAATACGGACGAAGTAGTCACCGTCTCTATTCTTCCCGTAACCCCTCTACAATCGGTTGCCGTGCCGCCCAGCGGGCAGGAAAGTAGCCCGCCACCAAGGTAGCAATGACGGCAAGCACCACGGCTTGAATAAGCGCACCAATCGGAAGAATCATCTGGATCGTCCACCCAAAAGACTGCTTATTGATGACCCTAATGAGTAACAGCGAGAGGAGCCCGCCGCCAATGAGACCTAAGGCAATCCCCACCACACCAAGATAAGCCGCCTCCCAGAGCACGAGCTGTCGAATCTGCTTTTCGCTGCCGCCGATGGCACGTAGAGTGGCAAACTCCCGGCGACGTTCGAGGACAGAGGTGACCAGCGTATTGACGATCCCGAGCATGGCGATCAGGACAGCGATGGCCTCCAGAACGTAGGTCAGCAGAAATGTGCGATCGAAGATGTCGAGAATTTCTTGCCGTAACTCACTGTTACTGATCACAAGCGGAGGAAGCCCTCCTCCGGCTTCGCCGCCCAGCTGTTCCATGATCCTTGCTCTCACACGATCGAGACTTGATCCGGCGCGCAAATACACGGGGAATACCGAGACCAAATCATCGTGCCACAGCGACTGGTAGAGTGCCCGATCCATGAGAAGCTTGCCCCCGTCCGTCGAATAGTCATAGAACACGGCGACGATCGGGAAGCGCGCGGGACCACTGGGCGTCAGAATTTCGAGTGTCGATCCCTCCTCCACGTCGAGCCGATTAGCCAAGATCTCCGAAACGAGGAGGCCATGGATATCAGCCGCGCGTCTGAGCTGTTCCGAAGAATCCCCCCTGCGCACGAGATACCGACTCCATTGGGCATGCAATCGCAGATCCCGTGATACGACAGTCACTTGCTGACCCTTCACCGACACCCGTACGTCGCGATAGCTATCGACCGCCGCCACGTCAGGGATGGAAGCCAGGACGTTCGACCACGTCGGCGGGAGACTTCGACCGACGCTTCCGACCTCCGTGCCTCGCAACCACATCGAGGGTGCCACGACCAAATCGGCCATGACGGTATCGGTGACCCAGAGGTCGACCGTATGACGAAAACTTCGCACCATTACAAGCACGCCGATCATAATCGCCAGTCCCACCATCAATGCAGAGACGGTGACTCCGTTTCGGCCCGGACTGCGGGAGGCATGCTCGACGGCAATCCCCCTCATGACTCCATGTACTCCAAATTCACCTCCCACGTATCGGCGTCGTCCGCGCCATCCAGTGACACAGATTGGGGCCAGACAGGCTAACCCTGCCAACAGCGATAACGTCGCCACATAACCAAAGACAGGAACCCCACCTATCGGTCCCGGCAGACTCAAGAGTCCGGTGACAAGGAGCAAGCCCAACCCCATCACGCCAAGCATCCCCACTCGAAGCTGCCGGCTTGCTTCATAGTCTCCGGGAGCCAATGCCCGGACAGTCGCTGTGCGGCTGGCATCCAGGCTCGGGCCGACGGCACCGATCATGGACACGACGCACCCGATCACGATTCCTTCAAGCATAATGCTCCAGAATTGGCCTGCCCAGCGTAGCCCTCCCTCGCCGGCACCGACCGGAACATAGAGATCCGAAATAGTTCGGCTGAGCAGAGCCACCAGTTCTTGAGCTAGTGCCACCCCTGCTACGCTCCCGGTGATTCCTCCCAAGAATCCGAATACCCCTCCCTCTATGAGGAACAGAACCATCACCCGAGACTGAGTCATCCCGATAGCCCGATAGATTCCGATTTCCCGCCTCCTCTGGGCGACGGCAAACGCCATGGTGTTGTAAATCAGGAACATCCCGACCAACAGACCGACCCAGCTCAATACCGTCAGATTGAGGCGGAAGGCCCGCACCATTTGCTCAACCTGCCTCGTTCGGTTAACCGGCCGCTCCACCGTCAGATAAGGCGGCAGCACAGTCCGTAGATCCTGTGCCACCTCTTCGACGGTCTTTTTTTCGTCGGTCACGATATCGATTCGATCCACCTTCCCAACCATCCCGAACGTAATTTGTGCGGCAGCAATGTCCATGACGGCCATGCGTTCCCAGGATGAGGGCCGGTCCGACTCACTTTGAAGAACCCCTGCCATCCGACAGGTGAGACGTCTGGGCCCTATCAGAAGATCGACCTGGTCATCGACCGACAGATTCCACTCAGCTGCCAATTTGGCTCCTAGAAACACCGTCTCGGGCTGGATCATACTCAGCAGCTGACTTTCCTTCGCCGGTTGGTCCAGGCGAAACCCACGTGTATTGGATTCAGCCAAAAGATCCAGACCCACCACCTGTACCGCTTGGTAGGCTTGCTCTCCCCTCATGCGAACAGCCGTCTGTAGAATCACCGGCGATGCGGTCGTCACGCCGGCGATGGTTCGTACTCGTGTCATGACCTGTTCATCAAGCCCGGTCTCACCTCCTGACACTTCGAGGGTGGTTGGACCGGCCACCGTCATGACCGTCTGCTCAAAGGACCGGAGCACGTCGACGTTGGCGCTCCGCACGGCTACGGAGGCCGACACTCCGAGAGCCACTCCAACAATCGTCAGCAATGTACGTAACGGCCATTGCCGGACATGAGAGATGAGAAGAAGAAGGAACACCCTTACAAAGGCAGGCATGTAGCGTGAGAGGGCCTTCCAACTGGAAATGGGCTCATCAGTCCAAGCTGCGTGTTCGCACGCTCGGAATATATCAGTAGTTTCGTTTACACATTTTCGGTCTTTTGCTAGACTGAATCATAGTAACTTCCGAGAGGAGAACACATGGCAAGAAAGAAAAAGACCGGTGCACGTCCGCTCCACCGAATGGAACAGCGCTCCAAATCTTCTGTGCATATCACGCCCCGCCAACGCGAGGTCCTCCGATTGGTCGCCTTGGGCCACACGAATCGCGAGATCGCCGGATCGCTAGATATCAGCGTCCGGACGGTCGAAGTGCATCGTTTCAACTTGATGCGTCGCCTCGATGTCCGAAACGTCGCCCAACTCCTGCGTCAGGCCCTACAACACAACTTGTTGCCTCGCAACTTCGGCACTAAATAGGTTCACAATTCCTGGAGCCGCCCTCGACATTCCAGAATCGACCGATACCCTTTTCTTGTCAAAACATCGGTCAATTCCGCTTCCAGTCGGTCGAACAGGCCCAGCCCTTCCTCCACCAACACCGTCCCGATTTGAACCGCTGAAGCTCCGCAGAGGACATGTTCGAACACATCGATTCCCTCCACAATCCCTCCGGTTCCGATGATCGGGATCTTCCCTCCAAAAAACTTGTAGAAGGCACGGACGTTCGCCAATGCCACCGGCTTGATCAGTCGCCCACCCAACCCGCCGAACCCTCCTTTCGGTTTAATGACGACGGTTTCCCGTTCCGGATCGACAACCAAACCGTTGCCCACGGAATTGATCACATTGAGAAAATCGACTCCGCAACGCCCGAGTACCTTCCCCATGGCTTCATGATGTGCCGGATCAAAGTACGGCGGCAGCTTCACTCCCATCGGAGCCGTGATGAGCCGTCGAACCTTGATGAGCACCCGCTCGGATGTTTCCAAATCATAGCCAATCTGGGGCTTACCTGGAATATTCGGACAAGATAGATTAACCTCGATGAGATCCGGCTGGGCTGCATCGATCGCTTCCGCGATGGTCGGAAAGTCTTCCTCACTGAGTCCGGCCACGCTGGCGATAACCGGCTTTCCGAACCGCTTGAGGTGAGGGATCAGCTCGGCGTAGGCTCTATAGCCGAGGTTGGGAAGGCCCATCGAATTGATCGATCCTCCGGGGAATCCGTAATACCTTGGCGTAGGGTTGCCTTGGCGTGACTCCATCGTCATCGACTTCGTGACGATCGCTCCCGCCACGGATTTCCCGAGAGCCTCAAGTTCCTCCCGTGTGACACAAAGCGCTCCCGACGCATTCATGAAACAGCTGGGAAAGTTCACGCCGGCGATCGTTGTGGAGAGGTCGATCACGGAGTTACCAGTTCGGTGCTACGTTCAGTGCGTGAAATCAGCTGTCCATCTCGCATAGTCCACACATAGTCGGCGGATTGTGAGGCTTGCACGCTGTGGGTCACCAGCAGCACCGTCTGCCCTCCAGATGTCGCCAGCTCACGAATGAGCGCCATAATACCTGCTCCTTGATGAGAATCGATATTTCCCGTCGGCTCATCAGCCAACAGGAGACGGGGGCCATGGGCTAATGCCCGCGCGATCGCGATTCTTTGTTGCTCTCCACCGGATAATTCGGCTGGTCGATGTCCACGCCGGTGACTCATCCCCACCCTGTCCAACATGTCCTCCACCCGTTTTGCGATCTCCCGCCTATTCTCCCCCCGCAACATCAAGGGTAGCGCAATGTTCTCTTCAGCCGTCAAACCATGAACCAAATGGAAGGCTTGGAAAACGATCCCGATCGTTTCACGCCTGATCTTCGTCCATTCGTAGCTGGTCAGATTCTTGGTGGATCGTCCATCCAGCACGATTTCTCCCGCGGTTGGTAGGTCCAAACCGGCCACGAGATTCAACAGGGTACTCTTCCCACAGCCGCTGGGGCCCACGAACGCGCAGAATTCGCCGACTTTGATCTCTAAACTCACATCGCGCAACGCCGTGACCGTGGCTTCGCCACGCGAATAGGTTTTTGAAAGTTGCCTCAATGTCACCATTGACGGCCCGCTCGCTCCGACAATTGATCGCCTGGGTACCCGGTCATTCTCCTTCGTATAGCACAATAAATCGGAAGCGGACAACCTTGACATCGGTAGGCTCTTCGCCATAAAGAGGGTGGGGACAAGCAAGAATTAAGGACTCTCAATGGTCAATCCTGTCACAGAATTGGTCCCACGTCTCGCGCGCCGTGCGATGAGGTTCTTTCTTCCTGTTCATTGTTCGAGTTGCAGCTCGCGTCTGAAAGCTGACTCAATCCCGCATTTTTGCTCTGACTGTTGGAGCGCGATTTCACTCATGCCCGAGGCTCGATGCGCCCGTTGTGACCATCCCTTCCCTTCTTCCATCGCCTCGACCTACAGCCCGCATCATGTCTGCCAACCCTGCGCTGTACGTCCCCCGTCTTATACGAAGGCCTGGACGCTGTACCCTTACCTGCCTCCGCTCCAACATGCCATCCGCCTCTTTAAGTACCAGGGCAAAGTTTCACTCGCGGCTCCACTTGCCCGCCTCATGATGGCTCGACTTCCTCCACTCAATACTGTAGATATGATCATGCCGGTGCCCTTGCACATTCAGAGACTCCGTGAGCGAGAATTCAATCAGTCTCTGCTTCTTGCCGATCACATCGGGCGTCGCCTCGATATTCCCCTGGTATATACCAATTTGATTCGAACCGTTCCTACGCCGCCCCAGACCACATTGTCCCGCAAGAGCCGTCAAAAAAACCTTCGTCGATCGTTTGCCGTCCGACGCCCCGATGCGATCGCCGATAAGCGCATTCTTCTGATCGACGACGTCTTCACGACCGGCACCACGGTGAATGAATGTGCAAAAGCCCTGCGTAGAGCTGGATCTGCCGACGTATTCGCCATCACGTTAAGCCGAACCGTGGGTACTGATATCGTCCCCGACCGAATCCTGGCTCAGCATCCATACCCCTTTTGAACCGTTTGGAGGGAACCCCCATGCCGATTTACGAGTATTCATGTCAGGAATGCCGCAGACGAAGTTCGTTCCTGATCATGAACCCTCGCCATCCCGGATCGATTGCCTGTCGGCACTGTGGCAGCTCCAAGTTGGAACGTCTTCTGTCGCGATTTGCCGCTCCCAAGTCCGAAGAAGCTCGCCTCGAATCGCTCTCAGATCCAGCTACCCTCGGAGGGATTGATGAGAATGATCCTCGGAGCGTCGCCCGGCTGATGAAGAAGATGGGGCAGGAAATGGGAGAGGATGTCGACGATATCGAAGCGATGATGGACCAATCCGAAGACGGTGAGAGAGTAACAGATGGCACTGACGGCTTTTGACATGTACTGTCATATACTTTCGCTTGACATTCCTGGTGCGGTCTCTAGAATAGCGCAGTACTGGAGGCGATATGGGTGTTCCTCGCTCTAGTCGCAGGTGGAGTGATGAGCAGGGCTCCGAAGACCGAACTCATGACAGCGACAGAGACCTGTCGTTATCTCAAGATTACTCAACGTACTCTCTACCGCTACCTTCAAAGTCGGCAGATTCCCGCCTTCAAGCTGGGAAAGGAATGGCGATTTGTACGTTCGGATCTCGATCAATGGATCCGCGACCGAACCAGAACCGCCGTGAATTCCTAAACACAGGATATCGCAATGTTTGCCGGTGAATACCTTTGCAAGGTTGATGAGAAAGGACGATTCATCGTCCCCTCACCGATCCGTGAGCAGATCGAGGCCGAGGGCCAGACGGTCATGTTCCTAAAAGGTCCGGAACAATCTTTGTTGATCTATTCCACGAGAGAATGGGAGAAGGTCCTTGAACGGACCAGGACGTCTCTGGACGAAGACCAAAGTCGCCTATTCATGCACTTTGTCGTCTCCGAAGCCGGGTCATCGGACATCGATAAAACTGGACGAATCCTGATTCCTGGTCGTTTGCGAAAACTGGTTCCGGTCGATGAAGATCAAGAGATCATACTCGTCGGCCTGTATCACCGGATGGAAATTTGGAATCCAAGTGACTGGCGTCGATATATCGCCCGTACGGAAGATCGGTATGAGCAGAACATGACTAAAATCATGAACCTCCTCTAGCTCGGCTCCATGCCATCAAACCGACGTCGCCGTACCGGCTTCTCTTTGAGACTGCGCTCTCCCACAGCAATCCAGCGGATACACAAGCGATCACGGCCAAGCTCAACGACACCCGTGCCCCACAATGGTTCGGCCGTAGCGCCGATGCTCGCTCCATTGAACTCCAAGCCGGTCGTTCGGAATCCATCCCACCCGCCTATTATCACATCGAGCATGCTCACGGTTACATTGCCTGTCCCTCCCAGCATCAATCATCAATACGCATCGGTGAATGGACGTCGTTTGTTGTCCTCTGCCGGACGTTCGTATAAAACATACGTCGGCCAGCAAGTGTGGCTGGTCGTGGCCCAGTCTCCTGCTCGATGCTCCTTGCGGGATCGGCTTCAATCTGGACCGCTCGCGCTCACGATCCGCTTCTTTTTTGCCTCCGCCTTACGACGCGACCTCGATGGCGGTCTTAAGATCGCCCAAGATGCGGTCTGCGAAGGGCTTGGCTTAAACGACAATCGCATCGTTGAGACCCATCTGTACAAACAGGTCGACAAAGCCGACCCTCGCATCGAGCTCTCTCTCTCTTTCCTTCAATCGCCTGATCACTCGGACTGACCACTCAACGTAACCATTACTCAGCTACAGTTATCTGCCCTCGGTGCCGATACCTCAAAGGAGGTGTTTCTGCAACCTCATTACTTGTCACCGGAGTCCGATGGCGAGAACCCGCGTCTCGGTCCGTGAGCTTCAGATCGGAATGTACGTCGCCCATTTGGACCTTTCGTGGTTCCGCTCCCCCTTCCTCCGCCATTCATTTCTGATCGAGCATCCTTCGCAGATTGAAAAATTGGTGCGGGCAGGAGTGAAGATGGTCGACATCGATCCCGACCACGGAATCGGTTCCCAGTCCCATCAAATATCGGACCCAACGCATTGCGCGACCGTGGCGGCACCTCCTTTGAGTATAAAGCAACCCAAGCCTTTGGCCCAGCTGAACGAAGAATATGCGCAGGCAACGCTGGCCAAGCAACAGATGGATCAAGCCGTACAAGCCGTTTATACGACCATCACCAAGACCGGGACGGTCAACCCTCAGCAGGCAGCCGAAGCGGTTCAAGAGATCACAATCGCGATGAGAACTCTCACCGAATCAGCTCTTGTCATGGCATTGAGCCAAAACCGGGCGGGCGATTCCACTCTCAGCCGGCATGCGCTGGCCACCTGTACGCTGTCCCTGGTCTTAGGACAGGCATTCCAATTCAACCCCCTGGAACTGCAAGAACTTGCAACCGCCGCGCTCTTGCATGACATCGGGCTCCTACAGATCCGGCCTGTCGTTGTCCGCCATGCCCACGCCGCGGCAGGACTTTCCAAGGCCGACCAACAAGAATTGGAAACCCATCCCCGCCGCGCGGTTCTATTGTTGGAGCGAGAAGGCAGAATTGAAGCTGCCATACTACATCTCATCGCGAATCATCATGTCTATCTCGATGACAACGGCTACCCGAAAGAGTCACGAGGACGGTTTACCTGCGACCGTACCCGCATCCTGATGGTCGTGGATCGATACGATGAATTGATCACTGGATTCGGCGGGACTGCTCCGCTCACTCCGCACCAAACGTTTCAACGTTTGTATCAAGAGGCTCAACAAGGCAAGCTCGATCAACGAATCTTGTCGTCATTTATTGCGAGAGTCGGTATCTATCCGGTCCATAGTCAGGTGCGGCTGAACACACAAGAATTGGCCATGGTCACGGAACTTAATCAGGAGAAACTGCATCAACCGGTCGTCACCATTACTCACCAACCCGGAGGTACTGCGTACCTCCCACCGTTGGTCGTAGACCTCGCCCACCAGACCGACGAACGCCAGGTACGGGCGATTGAAACGATCATCCCAATGGATACTTAAGGCAAGAACGGACTGATTGCCATCCTATTCGTAGCGTAACGCTTCGATGGGGTTGAGTCGAGCGGCTTTATTGGCAGGATATAAACCGAAGAACAGGCCTACCACGACGGAAAACACAAAAGCGACGGCAACGGTATCGCTTGAAATAATGGTCGGCCAACCGGCAATCACAGTCGTCAAGCGGGCCGCCAGCACCCCGAATAGGATGCCGATACAACCACCGACCACACTGAGCGTCATAGCTTCGATCAAAAACTGCATCAGGATATGCCGTCGTTTAGCTCCTACCGCCATCCGTACTCCGATCTCTCTAGTTCGTTCGGTCACAGACACGAGGAGAATATTCATAATCCCAATCCCACCTACAAGTAGCGAAACAGACGCGATCACCATCAACATCACCGTTAATGTCTCACTTGTCCCTTCCTGGACCTGCCCAATCTCTACTTGCGTCCGAATAGTGAAGTCGTCCAAGTCTCCATTCTGTAAACGATGACGAGATCGCATGACCTGGCGAATTTCCTCTACTGCACCAGGGAGGTCTTCGACTCGTTCTGTAGAAGCATAGATGCCTCCGACCGACCCAAGAAACAGTGTTCCAAAGACCTTACGCTCGGCGGTGGTAAAGGGGATGAATGCGACATCGTCTTGATCCGAGCCCTGAAGCGACTGCCCTTTCAGGGATAACACCCCGATCACGCGGAACGGAACGTTCTTGATGCGAATCAGGGCCCCAAGTGGTTCTTCTCCAGGTTCAAAGAGGTAATCGACCAGCGTCTGTCCAAGAATTACTACCAGGGCGGCACTCTCCATATCTGTCTGCGTAAAGGAGCCTCCACTACTCAAGGACCAGTCTCGTATACTGAGAAAACTCGGTGACACGCCATGGACCTGGCTGTTACTATTGCGGCTGCCGTTTACGATCTGCATCACATCTCTTTTCGACCAGCCTGTATCGACCAGCACGGGAACCTTCTTCTTCAGCTCCAATGCATCCGCAACAGTCAGTGTGACAGCACCGCCCTGCGCGCCTCGCACACCACCGATTGTCATTGCGCTGGGCCAGATCATGATGACATTCGTACCGATGGAAGCGATCTGTTTCTGTACTGCGAGTTTCGCCCCTTCCCCAATACTGACCATGGCGATGACCGCTCCGACACCGATAATAATCCCGAGCATAGTCAGGCCTGCCCGCAGCCGGTTTCTCCGAAGAATTCGCAGCGCAGTCACCACCGTAAGCCACACAAACGTCGCCACTGAGACCTCTATGATTGCAACCGATCCCCGATTACCCGATCGCTCAAGACCTGGCCGTCCTTGATCACAATCTCGCGTGCAGCATAGGCGGCAATATCGATCTCGTGCGTCACGAGAATGACCGTAATTCCATCCCGATTCAACGCTTCAAGGATTCCCATGATTTCTTGACTGGACTGGGTATCAAGATTCCCAGTCGGCTCATCAGCCAGCAACAAGGAGGGTGTGGTCACCAGAGCCCGAGCGATCGCTACCCGTTGCTGCTGCCCGCCCGAAAGTTGCGTCGGAGTATGATGTTCACGCCCCCGTAATCCAACGCGTTCGAGTGCGGAGGAAGCCAGTACCCGCTGCTCTTTCAAGGAAAGTCCCCTATAAAACAAAGGCAACTGGGCATTTTCCAACGCACTGGTACGCGGAATAAGGTTAAAACTCTGAAACACGAAACCGATCCGTCGGTTCCGAATTTCTGCCAACTGATCGTGGGGGAGATGTCCGACTTCTACGCCACCCAAACGGTAGTGGCCTCTGGTTGGTTGATCGAGGCAACCGAGGATGTTCATTAGCGTGGACTTACCAGATCCGCTCGACCCCATGATCGCGACAAACTCGCCCTGCTTGATGGTAACACTCAGGCTGCGCAGTGCCTGTACCTCGACATCGCCGATTCGGTAGATCTTCCAGATATCTTCGCACGCAATGAGTGGAGTCACGTGCCTACCCCGAACTGTGGGAATCGAGGTAGAGCACTGTAGGAGAACACTATGACCGCCCGATCGATCACTCCTCCCTTCGCTGAACGACCGCACGTCAGAAAAATTTCAGTTGGCAAGTCACGTGCCTCAGCGAGATCGAGAGCGCCGTTGGTTCCCAAACCCTGGAGGTAAGTCGTTACCCTTTCTGTCGCCGACTGGACGTTCGATACCGATGACAATCAGATCACCTTCCCCCAAATCACCGGACAGTATTTCCGTACTGACGCCGTCAGAGATACCGGTTTGGACCGACAGAGGGGCTAGATCGCCGTTTTCTACCTGCTTCCAGATGGTACTCGACGCCATTGCCGCATCGAGCTTGACCGGCCGGCCTCCATCTCCTCTTACAGTTTTCCCATCGGCTTCCCAGGGACTGCCTCCACCCTTCGGAGGCACAAAGCGGAGCGCCGCGTTGGGAACCTTGATAACTTGGTCTTTCTGCGCCACAACGATTGATACATTGGCTGTCATACCTGGTTTTAGCCGTGACTCCTTATTATCCACACCGATAACCACAGTGTACGTGACGACGTTCTGAACATTGATAGGCGCGAGACGCACTTGCTTAATAGTACCGGTAAAGAACATTCCTGGATACGCATCCACCGTGAAGACGGCTTCCTTCCCTTCAGCCATTCCGCCAATATCGGACTCGCTCACATTGGTGTCGACCTGCATTTTCGTCAGATCGAGGGCAATCATGAACAGATTGGGGGTGGCAAAGCTCGCCGCAACCGTCTGGCCGACCTCTATATTCCTGGCAACAACAATACCGTCCACAGGCGAGCGAATAACCGTATATTTCAGCTCCAACTCAGTCGCATTCAATGCCGCTTCCGCTTGCTTGACCTGCGCCTCAGCGACCCGTAACTGTGCTTCTGCGCTTTGCAAATTCGTGAGTGCGACATCCGCATCGTTCTGCGAAACAAACTGTTGAGGCAACAGCGATTGCACCCGGTCGAGCTCTCGCTTTCGCTGGGCTAGATCAGCTCTAGCCCGCGCTACACTCGATCGAGCCATTTCCAGATTGCTGACAGCCTGCTCTCGACGGGCCTTGAACGGCTCAGGATCAATGATTGCGACTGTCTCCCCGGCCTTGACACGCGAGTTGAAATCGGCGTGAAGGCTCTTGATCATACCCGACACCTGCGAACCTACCTGCACCAAAACAACGGGATTGATCGTCCCCGTTGCGCTGACGACAGAAATGACCTGACCACGTTCAACCGCTGCCGTCCGGTATCGAATGGGGGGTTTCCGTTCTCCGTTAAAAAACACGTAGCCACCGATCGCAATTCCGATAGCCACAATACTAAGAATGAAGCCGATACGTCGCATACGTTGGGCGCTCGACGCATCGAGCGCATGTGTATCCTATCAGGAAGCCGACAGAGGATGCACCCCGCTCCTCGTTTGAAGCGGAAAACACTCTGGTGAGCTTACCACCAGACCATCAGCTTACCAAGGAATAGGCTCACTCGGTGGAGAAACCGCAGAAAAACCCTTCTCTCCTGAAGGGCTTAGCTTGTCAGGAATCGTTCCAAGAACATGGTCGACACGTGGCCTTCTTGAAAATCGGGATCGTCGAGGATTCGACGATGGAGCGGGATGGTGGTCTTGATACCTTCGATGATAAACTCGCCGAGCGCGCGTTTCATACGAGCCACTGACTCCTGTCGATCACGTCCATGGGTGATCAGCTTTGCAATCATCGAATCGTAGTAAGGAACGACGACGGAGCCTGACTCCATGGCTGAATCGACGCGGATTCCGAACCCTCCCGGAGAACTGTACTTGGTGATCACCCCTGGAGAGGGCGTAAATTTATCCGGATCCTCGGCATTAATACGACACTCCAGACTGTGTCCCGTGAGAATAACATCCTGTTGCCGAATAGAAAGCGGATGACCGGCCGCCAAACGGATCTGCTCCTTAATCAGATCTACGCCGGTCACCATTTCGGTGATTGGGTGTTCCACCTGGATGCGTGTATTGACTTCCATGAAATAAAACTGGCGGTCTTTGTCGAGTAAAAATTCTACCGTGCCAACGTTTCGGTAATGCGCAGCCTTCACCGCCTCCACAGCTACGCGACCGATTTCCCGGCGCAATTTGTCATCGACCACGGGAGAGGGGGTTTCCTCGACCAATTTTTGATGTCGCCGTTGGATTGAACAGTCTCGTTCTCCGAGGTGGACCACCCGACCGTGTTGATCAGCCAAAATCTGCACTTCGATATGACGCGGTTCCAGAAAGTACCGCTCGAGGTACACACCGTCGTTACCGAAGGTCGATTTCGCTTCAGCTTGAGCAGCCTGAAAGGCTCGGCTCAGGTCGTCGGCCTTGTTGACGACACGCATGCCTCGCCCTCCCCCTCCGGCCGTAGCTTTAATAATGACGGGAAAGCCGATCTTCTGCGCCGCCTGCACCGCATCCTCCTCGCTGCGCAATTCGCCTGGACTCCCCGGCGTGACCGGAAGGCCACGCTTCGCCACGATCTCACGCGCCTTCGCCTTATCCCCCATCATGGCGATATTTTCTGAGCTCGGTCCGATAAACTTAATGCCGATTGACTCGCAGACCTCCGCAAAATGAGCGTTCTCCGACAGAAATCCGTACCCCGGATGGATGGCGTCGACACCCGTAATCTCTGCGGCACTCAACACATTGGGAATATTTCGGTAACTCAATGCCGATTCGGCCGGGCCGACACAGACCTTTTCGTCGGCTGCTCGGACGTGCAGCGCAAGCGCGTCTGCCTCAGAATGAATGGCCACGGTTTTGATGCCGAGCTCTTTACAAGCGCGGATCACTCGCAACGCGATTTCTCCGCGATTGGCAACCAGAACTTTCTTAAACACGTCTCGGCTCCGATACGATGGCGAGAACAGCCCTTAGAATGACCTATGAGGAGGCTTTGGGATCGATAAGAAACAGTGCCTGACCATATTCCACTGACTTTGTGCTTTCCACCAAGATCTTGACAAGGCGACCGTCCACTTCCGACTCAATTTCGTTCATGAGTTTCATCGCTTCGACGATGCACAGCACTTGGCCCTTCTTCACAAACTCCCCCTCTTCAACGTATGGATCGGCGTCGGGTGAGGGAGATCGGTAAAACGTGCCGACGATTGGGGAAGTGACGGTCACAAAACCCGTGCTTGCGTCCAATACTGGTATGGTGACCGAAGCAGAATGCATCGGTTGCTGAGGCGAGGTTTGGATAGACTCCTGCGCTGAAGTCGCGAGAGGCCTGGCTACCAATTCGTAACGGACGCGAATGCGGACACTTTGTCGTTCATACTCAAGCTCGGTCAAATTATTTCGCCGAAGCAAATCGATGAGTTCTTGGATTTGCTTGGTGGAATCCCCTGTGAGGGAGATCTCAGGGCTCGTTTCGTTCGTTGTCTGGGCCAACAGAATCCGCCGCGTCTTGGTCTTGGTCTTGGTCTTGGAATGAATAGATCGACGGCGGCTCACCGAACACGCTCCACATAGGATCTGGTGCGAGTATCGATCCGAATGACGGTGCCGACCTCCAAATAGAGCGGAACTTTGATCGTCGCCCCCGTTTCTACGACCGCCGGCTTTGTTCCTCCAGAGGCAGTGTCTCCCCGCACACCGGGCTCCGCATCGACGACCTTGAGCTCAATGAAGTTCGGCAACTCGACGGCAATCGGGCGATGCTCGTAGATAAGAATCTTGGCGATCATATTTTCTTTCAACAAATCGGCATTCTCTCCCAACTGACTCTTTTCAAACGCCAATTGCTCGTACGTCTCGGTATCCATCAGAGTGTAAGAATTTCCGGATGCGTAGAGGAACTGCATGTCGCGCTCTTCCAAATCGGGCTCTTCAAACCGCTCTCCAGAGCGAAACGTTCGGTCCAACACATTTCCAGAGAGGTAGCTTTTCAACTTCGTACGTACGAAGGCACCGCCTTTGCCGGGCTTGACATGCTGAAACTCGACGATATAAAAAGGTTCTCCCTCGACCATCAAACGCACCCCGCTGCGAAAATCTACCGTGGAAATCACTCGCTACCCCCTCCTATCATTAAAAAACAACCGACAGCTTGATCATACCTTTACCGAGCGCCTGGCTTCGCTCCGCTTCCTGAGGCACTCCCATCAGCAGAACGTTTTGATCCGGTAGCAGATACTTGTTCGCACAGTCCTCGTAAAGCCAGCAGATAGCCGGCCGCACCGAACCCAGAGATCTGTGCCAATGCGACTCCCGACACATATGAATGTCGCCTGAATTCTTCACGCCGATAGATGTTTGATAGATGAACCTCAATGGTCGGCAAATCAACGGCGGCCAGCGCATCGCGTATCGCGATACTGGTGTGAGTATAGGCCGCTGGATTGATGATAATGCCGTGGTAGCCTCGTCGCGCTTCTTGAATCCAGTTCACCAATTCCCCTTCAAGATTCGACTGACGGATGACAAGTTCAGCTCCAAGTTCCTCACCCAACTTGATCAACGACACATCGATCGTATCAAGAGTCGCCGTCCCATAAATGGATTCCTCCCGATGACCCAACAGGTTCAGATTCGGACCGTGAAGGACCAAGATGCGCATGTCGTGTGGGATACCTCCCCTCTATAGCTGTCTCACACCACCACGCCAAAGGCGGCATTCTAACAGCACCCTCCTAGAGGGTCAAACCGTTGAAGTCATGAGGGGAGTTCAGGAGTCGAGTCGAGAAGAGACTTGTGGATTTCGTCGACGTGTCTGGACCGAGTTCAGCCACTGCTCAAGCTGTGCGATCACTGCGCTTTTCGTTTTATTTAAGGCTTGGTCCGTGAAATCGGCTGTCTGAACAAGTCTTTCTTCCAAACGGGGTGCGCTACTGGGCACCTCGTTGGCTTCAGCTTTGGTTGCTGAAATCGCATCGCCTAATGCGCATGCCAAGCTCCCGCCACGAAGCCGGTCAGTCTCAAAGCTAACGGGCTTTACCTGCCTGGCATGCAATTGTCTTTGGGATTGTGCCGCACCATGAACCGTCGGTACGTCGAACCCGGCGCGAAGGGACAAAGCTTCCTGGTCGTATGGGTTCATGGATAAAATAACGTCACACGACCGGACGGCCGCTTCCTTGGCCCCTTGAGCCGCGTAGAGCTTCGCTAATGTTCGATGGGCACGAAGATTGTCAGGGCTCAACCTTGTGGCTTCTTCAAGAATGGCCTTAGCCTTGACTGGTTGATTCATCTGCTCATATGCGCGACCTAACGCCACCATGGCCGTGATGAAATTTGGATACGTCTTCAACCCATCTTCAAGAACAGCAACGGCCTCTTCCCACATGCCGGCTTTGCCGTATTCTTCTGCTAGTGGGATGAAGGCCTTAGACTTTGGCTCTTTAGCTAAGGCCAAGGCCAATTGATCAATTACAGCGGCATTATCCGTTTTTTTTGAACCTGAGGTCATAGCTCGACTCCCTCTACCAGGGACACGCGACGAGGTGAGGTCAGGCACAGTTCGCGCACGGTCGTCAGAATTTCGTCGGCCAGACGACGCTTGGGCATCGGGCCTAAGGCTTTCTGTTCACCTGTGGCCGAAAGAATGACGACCGCATTGTCGTCACTACCAAACCCACTTCCCGCTTGGGCGACATCGTTGGCAATGATGAGATCCAATCCTTTCCCTCTCAACTTGTCTGCTGCATGAGATAAGACCTGTTCGGTTTCTGCCGCGAAACCAACCACAATCTGCGATGTCCGACGTGCGGACAGCATCGCGAGAATGTCCGGAGTGGATTCAAGTTCGAGCACCAGCGCAGATTTGCCCTGTTTCTTAAGCTTCTGCCCAGCCGACATTTTGGGGCGAAAGTCTGCGACCGCTGCAGCCATGATCAGAACCGTAGAGGAATGGAAATGCCGACTCAATGCATCGCCCATCTCGCTCGCGGTGTTGACTGAAACGGTGGTGACCCCTGGAGGAGGCGTTAGAGAGGAAGGCCCTGTAACCAAGACAACTTCCGCTCCTCGATCCCTTGCGGCTTCTGCAATGGCATACCCCATCTTCCCGGAGGAGCGGTTGGAAATAAACCGAACCGGATCAATAGGTTCATGAGTCGGGCCTGCGGATACCAGCACCCGCTGTCCCTGCCAATCCAGCTGAGGAAACAGTGCCTTATGAACGGCATCCAAGATTCTTGACTCTGCTGGAAGCCTCCCTTGTGCGACTTGACCTGATGCCAGTGGACCCACTTCAGGATCAAGCACCACGATTCCGCGGGCGCGGAGCAGCTGAACATGTTGAACAACCGTGGGATGTGCCCACATGTCCCCGTCCATGGCAGGAGCGGCAATCACGGGACACCGAGCATTCAACAGCATCGTGCTCAACAGATCATCCGCCAGGCCAAGCGCCGCCTTTGCGAGAAAATTCGCCGTAGCCGGCGCCACAACAATTGCGTCGGCTTGCCCTGGGACGATGAGATGAGCCATCTCTTCATGAGATTCAAAAAGATCCGTCGCGACCCGCCTTCCTGAGAGGACTTCAAACGTAAGGGGAGTCACAAATTTGGTGGCGGCTTCAGTCATCACCACCGAGACAGTGGCACCTTCACGCGCAAAGGCTCGAAGCAAGCCAACCGCTTTATACGCGGCGATGCTTCCGGTTACTCCAAGCGCAAGCCGCTTGCCCCACAGATGTGTCGGCGATTGTGTTTCGTCCAATCCTTACTCCTCAGCCGGGGCCGCCGTCGGCTGCACCGTATCATCGACGTACACACTGAGCTCCTTCTTGATTTCGCGGGCGTCTTCTCCGGTCATCATTGCAATCCGCTCGGTTTCACCTTCTTTTCCTCGTTTCGCTTCCTTCATCGCATCGCGGGCCTCCTTACCGATCAAGTACTTGGCATAACCTCTCAGCACCTCGTCAAGCGCGATGGTTGTTTCTTTTGTGAAGCGAGAGGACCCGGCTTGCTTAGCACCTTGAGTCAAGTGTTTCGCACGCTGTGAGGCGACGATTACCAGTCGATGACGCGAATCAAATTCATTGGAGGTATATTGCGGCAACAAACTCAGCATGTCGATCATAATAGGTCTTGCCCCCTTTGCTATAGAGTGGATGACGGTTCCCTTTCCGACAATTTTGCATCTTTCTCGAGCATGAAGCTTCGCTCAAGCCAAGCCATATCCATCCGCTTGGTCCTCAGACGTTCCGCCACGAAAACGCTTTGCAGCTCATGAAGAGACTGTGTCAGATCAACGTTGCGGATAATGTAATGGTATTCTCTGAAACTCCAGACTTCTTCCCTTACTTTTTGCAATCGGCGAACAATCTCCTCTTGAGAATCCGACCCGCGACCTTGGAGTCGAGAGCGTAGGATGTCCATCGATGGAGGGAGGATGAAGATATAGACGGCATCGCCGAATTTCTTTCTAATCTGGAGCGCGCCCTGGACATCGATTTCCAGCAAGACATCGATGCCATGCTCCATTTTATCCATTAAGGGATCCAACGGTGTTCCGTACCAGTTGGAATAGACATGTGCGTATTCCAAGAACTCATTTCTCGCAACCATATCGTGAAATACATTCTCTTCGATGAAGAAATACTCACGTCCGTGTTCTTCTCCCGGGCGTGGTTTTCTCGTCGTAAACGACACCGAATGCCACAGCCCTGAGACCGATGCCGCGATCTGTTTACACAAGGTCGTTTTTCCCGCTCCTGAAGGGGCTGAAATAATGTACAGGATTCCCCGATGCTCAGGAACTTGCCGATTCCCCGTAATGCTCGGAGGGTGGTTACTTGTGGTAATCACGGTGTTCATTCGACATTCTGTATCTGTTCACGCATCCGCTCAAGCTCGGCCTTCATTCGCACGACGTTGGTCCTGATCCCTGCGTCGTTGGCTTTTGATCCAATGGTATTGACCTCCCGACCCATCTCCTGAAGAAGAAAATCCAACGTCTTCCCAACCGGCTCGGTACCTTGGAGCGAACGCTCAAACTGTACCATATGCGTGTCCAGCCTGACCAATTCTTCCGTAATGTCGCACCGGTCTGCATAGATGGCCAGCTCCTGATGGAGTCGAGGGAGATCGGGGATAGAGTCTCCCAACAATTTTTCCACTCGCTGCCTCATGCGGTCGAAGCTTTCCTGCGCAATAAGGGGAGCACGGAACGATACTGCACTCCTGCATTCACGCACTTGATCAAGTCGAGCCAGGATATCCTGTGCAAGCAAGCCCCCCTCTCTCTCCCGCATCTTCGTCATATCCGACACCGCGCCTAGTCCCAGTTTCTCCACCACCTTTGTGAGCTTAGGATCGTCGGTCGGCTGCTCAGAAAGAGCGATGATGTCGCGGAACCCGGCCATCAGTTCGATGTCGATGGGACCTTTAAGTTTCAGCGTGCGCTGAAGTGTATGAAGTGCATGATGGTACTGTTTCGCCAGTTCGACGTCAAGTTGCACCGCACGAGCGCTGCCTCGACTACCCTGTAGCAACACCGTAAGATCGACTCTTCCACGTCCACAATGTTGTTGGATCGCTTTCTTGAAGCGTTCTTCGAGCCCGCTCATCGACTTCGGCATGCGAATGGATGTTTCGAGGAATCGATGGTTGACCGATCTCACTTCAACACTGACGGTTCCGTCGGACCATGTCCCCTGTCGCCGGCCAAAGCCTGTCATGCTCTTAATCATTTCTAAAGTTTTCCTTCCCACTCACAAAGATCGTAAATCGGGCAACCACAACAGCGAGGCTTCCGTGCGAGGCACACATACCGGCCATGAAGGAGCAACCGCTGGGATACCTCCGTCCACTGGCTTTGCGGATACAGCGATTGCAGATCGCCCTCGATTTGCTCGGGATCACTTGAATGGGTCAGGGCCAATCGGTTGGCCACCCGTCTCACATGCGTATCAACCACAATAGCCGGTTTCCCAAACACGGCTCCAAGGAGCACATTGGCTGTTTTCCGCCCAACACCAGGTACCGACGTGAGTGCTTCCATTGTGTCGGGGACTTGTCCCTCAAACCGCCCCGCAATGACCTGAGCACAGCCGATCAAGCTTTTCGCCTTGCTCTTATAAAAACCGGTTGATCTGATCAATGCTTCCAGCTCCGTCGGCGTCGCCTTTGTCATGGCTTGCGCTGTTGGATATTGCCTGAATAGTGTCGGCGTCACTTGATTCACACGCTGGTCCGTGCACTGTGCCGACAGAATTGTGGCGACCAGTAGCTCCCACGGAGAACGATGTGTTAATTCCACGTGAGCCGTCGGCATGGCGTGACGGAGACTCACGGCAATCTGCGCTGGACGGTCGAGGGCCAGCCGAGTCCTCATGCGTTTTGCTTGTTTCATAGCCGCCCGATTGTGCAGCGGTTATCGACGAGATGCAAGCGCGAGTGCGTCGTCCGACTTCGGAAGGCCAGCTGCCTGCTGATCACCGATTGGCAGGCTTCTCACATGCGCTTCCAGTCGAGCGAGGAGAGGATGAAGTGTGGCGGGCTGGAGTGCCGAGATGCCGATGGCTCCGTACCGTCGGCAAAGTGACTCGATGTGCGATGGAGATATCTGGTCACACTTATTAAACACGAGCAATCTCGGTATCCCATTCAAGTGCAACTCCTCAAGAATGGCGATGACAGCCGTAATTTGGATATCAATGTCTACTGCGCTGCCATCGACGACATGCAGCACGAGATCAGCCTCTCGTAGCTCTTCGAGCGTTGTCCGAAAGGCGCCGAGCAATTCTGACGGAAGATCCCGAACAAACCCTACCGTGTCGGTAATGATGACTTCGCGATCCTCGGGAAACCGCAGGCGACGGCTCGTCGTGTCCAGGGTTTCGAATAATCTGTTTTGAGCGGAGACCTGACTGTTCGTCAGCACGTTCAGCAATGTCGACTTACCGGCGTTCGTATAGCCCACGAGTGAAACAATAGGAAGTCCGTGACGACTTCGCCTTGAGCGCCGTTGATCTTGCTGGCGTCCAAACTGTGTCAGTTCCCGTTCTAAATGCGTGATGCGGTCACGCACGCGGCGGCGATCAGTCTCGAGTTTGGTTTCGCCCGGTCCGCGAGTGCCGATCCCGCCACCCAGGCGCGAGAATTGAGCACCTTTCCCAGACAATCGTGGAAGCAGATACCGTAGCTGCGCTAGTTCCACTTGTACTTTGCCTTCACGACTGTGGGCTCGACGAGCAAAGATGTCCAGGATCAATTGGGTTCTGTCGATCACCTTAATATCAGTCATCTCTGAAATTGCTCGCAATTGAGCCGGCGACAAGGTTTGATCAAAGATCACCATGTCGGCGCCTCGATGGAGCGTCTGAATCAAAACATCCTTCATCTTGCCGCTTCCCAAGAGATACCGCTGATGCCCATCCGACGTTCGTTGTACGACTCGGTCGACCACAGTGACGCCGGCGGAGGTCGCCAACTCCTCCAGTTCGGCTAAACGCTCTTCCTGCTCGGACCGACTCTTCACAGAAGCGCTGACGAGTATCGCCGATTCCTTACCGCTCTCCACCGCATAGTGAGCTCGCGCCTGCTGAAGATCTGCATCGAGCTCTTCGATAAACTGGTCGAACCTTATTGTCAGGTTGTGGAACGGGACGGCCTTGAGCACCTTGAACAATTGACCGGTCGAATTGGGCGCCAGCAGATGAGCGACATACAGATTGCCAAGTTGGCCATCCTCGGTGATGGAGAGGAGGCCGATAAGATCAAGTCGCAAGAAGGCGAGGTCGGTGAGCATCTCTTGATTTAATGGTTGATCATGCAGTTGTGTACGAATGAACCTCAAACCACGGAGCGATCGCGCCCCCGTGCGGAACAAGGTCAGGGTAGTTAAAGACAGTGTCAAATCCGTTCCCACAATCACTTCCTGAACTTGTCCTCGTCTGGTCAACAACACACCGATAGGGCGACGGAGCTCAACGGTGAGTTGAGCCATTGCCCTTGCGAGTTCGGGAGTAATGACCTTATCAGGTGAGACACGGCGTCGGTAGAGTCGCTCAATCGACGCAACTTGGCTGGTGCGTAGTCCTGTGATCTGACCCCGGATATCAGGAATCGGCTTTCTCCTTATCCCTTGGAGAAACCGATGTTTGATCGAGTTTCTTCATGAACCATCACGAACCTTTCGGCCGGAGTGATATCGAGATCCGCATGTGGTCGTTCTCCGTTCATCAGCAACTGACGACCCGCTGAGGCAATCATGGCAGCATTGTCGGTGCAAAACTCGATAGGCGGCAACGATAGGCGAATACCTTCACGTGCCGCGCGCTCGTTCAGTACGGTTCTCAACCGTGTATTAGCTGAAACCCCTCCCACGACAGCAAGCGCAGCCAGGTTCGACTGTTTGAGAGCGGCGAAGGCCTTCGTGGCCAAAACCTGCACAATAGCCTCTTGGTAGCCGGCTGCCAAATCGGCAGTCTGTTGAGATCGCAGAGGACCACCCATTTCTCGTAACTTATACAACAATGCCGTCTTGAGACCACTGAAGCTGAACTCAAGACTGTGCTTTGCCCGGTGAAATCTGGGGAAGCGAAAGACCTGTATATCACCAGAACGTGCGACTCGATCAATAGCTGGTCCACCTGGATACCCCAAACCCAGCATCTGGGCCCCCTTGTCGAACGCCTCACCGGCAGCGTCGTCGCGAGTGCGTCCCAGTAGGGTACACCGGCCGTCGACTTCGTGACGATAGAGGTGGGTATGGCCACCCGATACAACCAGCACAATGCAGGACAGTGGGAACATGGAGTCGGCGAGCCATGCAGAAGCGATGTGCCCCTGTAGGTGATTGACCCCGATGATCGAAATACCTAACCCGTAGCTCAAGGCTTTTGCATAATTAACTCCTACCAAAAGCGCCCCAGCCAATCCAGGTCCCTGGGTGACCGCTATGGCACCGAGAGTATGTTTCGAGACTCGGGCGGTCGCTAAGGCTTCTCTGACCACCATGTCGATCTTCCCAAGGTGAGCTCGCGCGGCTAACTCTGGAACGACGCCACCGAATTTCTCATGGACGGCCACTTGTGAAGACACAACGTTGGAAAGCACTTCTCCTTCACAACTGAGTACGGCTGCAGCCGTTTCGTCGCATGAAGACTCGATGCCAAGAACCGAGCCCGGACGCCATCGAGCCTCAGATTGAAACTCGGACGGATTGAGGTAGGAACACATCTCGTTACGAAGCAGCAGGATGACATTGAATAACAAAACGGCCCCTGCAGCAATCAGCCACAGAGGCCGCCAAGGCTTGCATGAGAATCTGAACGATCACAAAGGACACTAGACTTCGGCCATTGCCTCCTGTTCGATGAATGTCGGAGCTCCGTCCCGCAGAACCACTTTCACCTTATGGCTTTCTTTAAAGCGCCCCCTGATCAGCTCATCGGAGAGCGGGTCTCCGATGGCACGTTGAATAGCCCGCCGCATTGGCCTTGCTCCGTACAACGGCTCATAGCCCTCTTTGATGAGCCACTGCTTGACTTCGTCATCGACCTCAATCTCAATCCCTTTATCCATGAGGCGGAGGTTCAACTCACGGAGAAGGATATCCAGGATGCTATAGAGCTGTTCTTTTTCCAATTGATGGAATATCACGATCTCATCGATCCGATTCAAGAATTCCGGACTGAACGATTTCCGAAGCTCTCCGAGTACTTCTTCCTTCTTCCGACGGGCGGCTTCGCTTTCTGTGCTCTGGAAGCCGAGGGAAACACCCTTCTGAATCAATTTCGTCCCGATGTTGGACGTCATGATGACGACCGTGTTCTTGAAATCAACCTTTCGTCCGAGACTATCAGTCAGTACGCCGTCGTCTAATACTTGGAGCAGGACATTGAACACATCCGGATGTGCCTTCTCGATTTCATCGAACAACACGACGGAATAAGGCCGACGGCGGACTTTCTCTGTCAACTGTCCCCCCTCTTCATACCCCACATAGCCGGGAGGAGCACCGAAGAGTCGAGAACTCGTAAACTTCTCCTGATATTCGGACATATCGACACGAATGAGCGCATCTTCACTATTGAACAGAAACTCGGCCAATGTCCTGGCCAGTTCCGTCTTGCCCACGCCCGTCGGTCCCAAGAAAATGAACGAACCGATCGGTTTCCGAGCTTCCTTCAAGCCGGCACGAGATCGACGGATAGCGCGGGCGACCGCAGAGATCGCCTCGTTTTGACCGACGACTCGTTTATGGAGAAATTCTTCCATGCGCAAGAGCTTGTTGGACTCTTCTTCCTCCAGCTTAAAGAGCGGAATACCGGTCATTTTTGAGACAACGTAAGCAACATCCTCCTTGCCGATCACAGGCTTGCTCTTCTCCTGGTTCTTTTTCCATTCTCGCTTGGATTCGTCGAGCAGCTTACGCAACCTCTCTTCTTCCTCACGATGCCGTACGGCTTCCTCGAAATTCTGCATGGAGATCGAGAGTTCCTTCTCCCGAGACACCTTTTTCAGCTCTTGCTCCATCGCTTTCAATTCGGAAGGGAGCGCATAGGTCTGAAGCTTCGCTCGTGACCCGGTTTCGTCGATCAAATCGATTGCCTTGTCTGGGAGGAACCGGTCGGTAATGTACCGATCGGACAACTTGACGGCCTCAATAATGGCGTCTTCCGTGATTTCCACTCCGTGATGTTCTTCGTATCGGTCTCGAAGCCCTTGAATAATACGGACAGTTTCGTCGAGATTGGGAGGCTGAACGTGTATCGGCTGGAATCGCCGCTTCAACGCGCCATCTTTTTCAATATGTTTTCGGTACTCATCCAACGTCGTGGCCCCAATGCATTGGATCTCGCCGCGCGACAAAGCCGGCTTCAGCATATTGGAGGCATCGATGGATCCCTCTGCAGCTCCTGCTCCAACCAGCGTATGCAGCTCATCGATGAAAATGATGATGTTGCCGGCTTGGACAATCTCCTTCATCACGACCTTGAGACGTTCTTCGAACTGCCCGCGGTATTTGGTACCGGCGACTAACGAACCTAGATCCAAGGCGATGACCCGACGAGAGAGCAAATTGTCGGGAACTTCAGATTGAACAATTCGCTGCGCAAGCCCTTCCACAATAGCGGTTTTCCCAACACCAGATTCACCGATCAGCACAGGGTTATTCTTGCTCCTTCGACTGAGGATCTGCAGGACACGCTCAATTTCATCAGCCCTACCGATCACGGGATCCAGTTGACCTTCTTGGGCCAACTGAGTCAGATCACGGCCGAATTCGTCGAGAGCCGGAGTATTACTCTTCCGATCCCGCTCGCGCGGAGCCGACTTCCGCAGAAACGTCACAGTCAATTGCCGTGCCGTCAACAGATTTGCGCCCAGACTGCGAAGAATCTTTCCACCTATGCCTTCTTCTTCACGAAGAAGGCCGAGAAGGAGATGCTCGCTGCCGATGTGATTGTGGCCTAGCAGGCGAGCTTCTTCGACGCCGTATTCAATGACCTTCTTGACGCGTGGACTAAAAGGAATCTCCCCGAACGTCATAGTGGTCCCTCCACCAGGCAGATTTCGCTCGATTTCTAACCTGATCTGCTCAGTAGAAAGCCCCATCTTTTTCAAAATCATGAGAGCGATGCCGTCGGACTCACGAAGTATGGCCAGGACGAGATGTTCAGTCCCTAGATAGTCGTTCTGGTGTCGCTCGGCTTCCTCGCGCGCGAGAATGATGATCTTTCGACCTTTGTCCGTGAATCGTTCGAACATCCTGCCTCCTTACTCGTGACTGCGAATCCTGGCCGCGTTCGAGCAAAACCGTTGAAAAACCTTGGTCTAATTTTAACCACAGTGTTCTTGAGAGTCAAGGTTGAGCGGATAACAAAACGGCGTGACGCTCACGACAAACATCGCTCGTTGTTTTTTCTTACCACATGACGACTCTTGGATGCGTTTAGCCCTGCGTTGACATAAAAAGAAGCATCCCGATAAAATCATCACCCTTTTGCTCCGTTCACGCAGACGCGATCCATGAAAAGTAAAAGCATCGGGATTCTCACCAAACCCAAGTTTCCCGAAGTCAAAACCACGTTGCTCGGAGTCGTTGCGTGGCTCCGGGCTCGTAGCATCAACGTCCTTCTCGACACGACCTCAGCAACCTTACTGAACGAACCGGGCGGAATTCAGAAAACTCAGCTCGCCGAAAAGGCCGATGTGCTGTTGGTCCTGGGCGGCGACGGAACCATTCTGAGTGCAGCACGACTAGCAGCAGAACGGAGTATTCCTATCCTAGGGGTCAACATGGGCGGGCTCGGATTCTTAACCGAGGTGCGGCTGGACAACCTCTATCCTTCGCTGGAACGAGTATTCGCCAACGACTTCACCCTCGATGAACGACTGATGTTAACAACGCACGTTCATCGGCACGGAGAAACAGTCGCGCGAGGAATCGTACTTAATGATATCGTCATCAGTAAAGGCACCCTCGCTCGTATGATCGAACTACAAATCGCCATAGGAGGCCAGTTGGTGACCACCCTACGAGGTGACGGTCTGATCATCGGCACACCGACAGGCTCTACCGCCTACTCCCTCTCTGCTGGAGGCCCCATCATGAACCCCGCCCTCCAGGCGCTCATCTTGACCCCTATCTGTCCGCACACCTTGACACATCGCCCGTTGATCGTACAAGGCGATGTCGTCATTGAAGTGACGTTGACGAGTAAGGATGAGGGATCGATGGCCACACTCGATGGGCAAGTCGGAATTGCCATGACACAGAGCGATACGGCAGTGATTCAGGCTTCAGACTATCGGACGCGATTGATCAGATTTCCAGAAAGTCACTACTATGAAGTGTTGCGGGAAAAACTGAAATGGGGTCATGGCTGAAGACGTTGCTCTTCAACTTGTGCAGGCTTTCGCCTCCTCAATGTATTTGAGCATGTCCTGATTCGCTGAAAATTTGAACTCTCCGATGCAGTCGGCTTTCCCAGTAAACGAGCGTTCCGCCACATCCAGTGCCCGCAAGCCATTCACATCGACCGGACGACTTTGCCGCTTTCCGAGAAGCGAGTGCAAGTGAGCAAGGACAATCTTGGCGTCTTTGCCGCTCTTGGCCATCAGATAGCGCTCAACGACTTCGGCACACCAATCACCGTCACGCTTCGCGACACCGACAAGGCCCTCACTGGCTTTTCGAGCCCAACCGGCCAAAAATACGCCCTCCATCACCTGGCCTGTAGATTCATCGTAGGCCTGAAAGAGCGCATCATCGGGATCATTGCCGGTCTTATTCGGGTTCGTGGAAAACACACCGTTCTTATAAGGTAGGCCGACCGCCTCATCCACCTTGTCCCCGACAGCAAACACTACAGAATCACAGGGGAATTCATAGTGCTGCTTCAAGCCTACGGCGACGGTATCTTCACCTTTAGGGTCGAGTCGGTTATCTTCCATTTCAAGTCCGCGAACCCGATTATTGCCGTCGACCAGAATACGCTTCGGCGACGCGAGGAAGCGGAAGCCCATCTTTGTCTCGGATACCTTTGGTTCGCATTTGGTAAATTCCTCGGAGAATGCCTTCAAGACTTCATCGGGATTCTGGCCGACCTTAGCGAGACGGTCCTTGATGCGCTCAAACTCGACTTTGATACTCTCGATGTCCATATTGGCGCAGATACTGCGAATCTCCTTTGGATTGTACTTTCGTTCCACTGGTCCCCGCCTGACAATTGCCGTGACCCTCTCAACCTTCTTGTAACGGATCAACCAGTGGGCAATATCCACCATCACATCTCCCGCCCCGATCACTGCGGCATGTTTCCCCATTTCAAATGGGCGGTCGCCAAACCCCGGTAAACGATTGAAGTGATAGACCACATCTTTTGCGTGAAAGACGCCTTGCGCCGAGTCCCCCTCGACGCCAATGGCCTTGGTTCCCTGCGCACCGATCGTAAAGACAACCGCGCTTGCGCCCAGCCCGCGCACATCTTCGACCGTGAGGTCCTTTCCGTTCCCGATGGAGACGTTCCCCAAATAATGGACGTTCTTCTGCTGAAGAAGTTCCCAGTACTGTTTTTTGAGACCACCACGGAGTTTCAGCTTAGAGGGGAAGATCCCGTATTCAGCCAATCCGCCGAATTTGATATCACGGTTGAGAATAATGATTTCGTGACCGACCTTCGAAAGCGCACTGGCAACGGCCATTCCAGCCGGTCCCGCTCCTGCTACGATAACCACATGCGCCTGTGTCCCGCCCATACAGTGTCCCTCAAGAAATTAAGGAAGGAATGACCTGGAATATCGACAGTTCGCGGACTGTAGCATAGCCGTTCCCGCGCTGTCAAAACGCGCGACAGCGGGCATAGACAGCCGGATAGACTTCGGCTTGCACGGGTATCACCTGTCGTTTACAATGCCGCCCGTCTTCCATCTCTGATTCCGTGAGAACTCCCTATGCCCACCGGCGAATCACTCTCGCTGCCATTGTCGGGAGAGAAGGCTTTAACACCTGCCGTACGCTACTGTCCCGTCAACAAGAGCAACTGTGTCCTTCCTCTCAGAGAGCTAAGCCCAGATGAAGCATATGTCGTCTCGGACTTCGAGCTTGCCGAGGAACTGATCGCCCAAGGCGCCGACAGCGCGCGCATTGCTATCAGGCGCCAGGGTACGGGAAACCTGTACCTTAAGTATTCCCAATCGACAGCAGGTAAACAGCTCGTCCCCGCCTCACCGTTCGATTTCAAACAATCAATTGTTATTGTCCTCCCGACTTACAATGAACGCGCCAATCTTGAGGCCCTTGTCCAGGCGATCAACCAATATCTTGTGACCGATATCTTGATCGTTGATGATAACTCGCCGGACGGAACCGGGGAGTTAGCCGATCGGCTCAGTTGCAAACATGGCCATGTCCACGTCCTGCACCGGACGAAAAAGGAAGGGCTTGGACCGGCTTATCTTGCAGGCTTCCAGTGGGCGCTGCAGCGCAGTTACAGCCTCATCCTCGAAATGGATTGCGACTTCAGCCATGCGCCCTGGGATCTGCCTCGCCTAGCCCGGATAATCCCGGATGCCGAGGTGACGGTAACCGATCGTACGGGAACGATGAATCATCTGAAGGTTGAGATCGTCTCAAACGGGTTTCAGGGGAAAAATCTCTTGGACCGGCATCGAATGATCTATCAAGCGTTAGACGTGCCGATGAAGG